>JAHFBW010000079.1:0-11029 GCA_023249845.1 Candidatus Eiseniibacteriota bacterium | reverse complement strand
GTTACGCGGCAGCCATGGTACGCGGCGACGACGAAACTGCCGTCGTGGCGCTGCGCCTGTTGCGCATCTCGGGCGCGTCACGACGCTTCGCCGAGGAATGTGCGCTCATGCTCATGCTCTACGGCGGCTTCCCCGCAGCGCTCGAAGGACTGCGCGCGCTGAACGCGGCCTGGCCCGGACGGGCGCGCCGCACGCGCGAGGGTGGCCCCGCGCGGTGGCGTGCTCGCGGCACGGTGCTCTGCCGGCGAGTCTATGGCGGCGCATTCGAGCGTTTGCTCCCCGCAGTCCGCGCGCTGCACCCGGATCTCGCGGTGTGGATGGTCGAGCACGGCTACGGCCGCGTGCTCTCCCGTCCGGGCGTGGGCGTGCGCGATCGGGAACTGGTCACCATCGCAGCGCTGGCGGCACTCGGCTGGGAGCGCCAGCTCGTGAGCCACGTGCTGGGCGCCGCTCGCGTGGGCGCAACGCCTCAAGCCGTGGGTGAAGCGGTCTCGCTCGGCGCCGAAGCCGCCGACGCGCGCGGGCGCTCGGTCGCGCGCCGCACTTGGGACCGGCTTCGGCGCCTCGGCCTGGACAGCCCGCCTCGCGCGGGTCGCATGATCACGAGCCGCTCGTCCTGAGTCCGCTGCCTCGCTCGCGCATCCAAAGCCGGTCGCTTTGACCGTTCCACCGGGGCCCGACTACGATGAGTGCTCGCATGTCCCTGTCCTGTCTCGACTTCGGCCCGCCTCGGTGGCCCGGACCTTGTCGGTGACGGCACGCGCGCTCGCAGTTCGAGCCCGGGTGGCCGCCCAAGCCGACCGAGGCCCGAGCGGCGACGCGCTCACGCTGGACCTGCTCGCTCAGGGCCCGGTGAGCCGGGAACGCGTGACCACGTCGTGGCGCGACAGCGACGCACTGCGCGCGCTCGCCACCGCCAAGCGCCGCCCGCTTTCCGCCGAACTCGCGCGGGCCATGACCGAGCAGCACCGGCGCCTCGGCGCGTCCGCCGCCTCCCTTGCGAACCTCGATCGGATGGCGCGTGGTGAAGCGGTGGCCGCCGTGGCCGGCCAGCAGCCGGCCCCGTTCGGTGGCCCGCTCTTCTCGCTCCATAAGACCGCGGCAGCCGTGGGTCTCTCGACCGCTATGACGCGTCGCACGGGCGAAGCTTGCGTCCCGCTCTTCTGGATGCACGGCGAGGACTCGGACTTCGCCGAGATCCGCAGCATGACGCTCTCCGATTCGCTGCTCCAACTCCGCGACTTCACGCTGCCCGAGTCGGCGCACGTGGACGGCGGGCTGGTCGGGAACATCCCGATCGAGCCCGTGCGCACGCTCGGGGAGCAGGCGTTTGCGACGTGGCGCGGGCTGCCCGGCGAGGATCTGGCGCGCGTGCTTTGGACGCGCTCACTCGAGCGCTCTCGCGACCTTGGTGACGCCATGTGCGCGCTGTGGCTGGCGCTGTTCGCGGAGCAGGGGCTCGTCGTGGTGGATCCACGCCTGCCCGAGTTCCGCGCCGCCGCGCGTCCCATTCTCGACCGATATCTCGATCGCGCCGACGGGCTGCACGCCGCGGCGCGGCGCGCGAGCGAGCGGATGGAGGCGCTCGCGGGCAAGCGCGCGTTGAACGACGCGGCGCTGGAGTCGTTCGTGTTCTCGCTCACCGACGGCTGCCGGCACAAGTCCTCCGCGCGGGCGGCGCGCCTGGCGGGAGCCTCGCAACCCCTGTCGCCGAGCGTCGCGCTCCGGCCGGCGGTGCAGGACGGCGTGTTCCCGACCGTGGCGATGGCGTGCGGCCCGGGCGAGGTGGCGTACCTGCTCGAGCTGCGAGAGGTGTTCGAGGGTGTCTCCGTCCGGCCCGCCGCACCGGTGCCACGCTTCGGCGCCACGTGGCTGCCCGCGGCCGCGCTCGAGTTGCTCGATGCCGCGGGTTGCGAGCCCTGGGACCTGGTCGCCCACACCGACTCGGTGGTCGCGCGCGTGGCGGAGGCGCGCGTCCCGGAGGCGCTCCGTCGCTCGCTCGCGGCCTCACACGAAGCGCTGGAGCGGTCGCTCGGTGAACTCTCGGAGCGCTCGCGCGCCTACGACGCGAGCCTGCCGCAAATGGTGGAGTCGGCGCGCGGCAAGATGGACTTCCAGCTCGCGCGCCTCGCCGAGGGCGTGTTGGCCAAGGCGCGCGGCAAGCTCGACCGCGAGCATCCATTGTGGCGGCGGCTGCGCTACGTGCTGTGGCCGGGCGACAAGCCGCAGGAGCGCCGGCTCGCGTCGCTCGAGCCCGTGGCCCGCTTGGGCGCCGGCGTCGTGAGCGCGCTCTGCGAGCACGCGAGCGAGCACGCCATGCGCGTCGCCGATGGCGTGCACGAACACTACCTGCTGGAGGCCTGATGGCTCTGGACGCACTCGCGTTCGGCGCTCACCCCGACGACGTCGAGCTCACCTGCGGCGGGCTCGTCGCGCTCCTCGCCTCGCACGGCCACCGCGTGGGCATCGTGGACCTCACGCGCGGAGAGCGCGGCACGCGCGGGGACATCGCGACACGAGCGCGCGAGGCCGAGGCGGCGGCGCGGATCCTGGGAGCGGACCGGCGGCTGACGCTGGGGCTTCCGGACTGCGGGCTCGACCGCCTCGCGAGCGGCCAGCTGCGCGCCATTGCGGATTGCCTTCGCGAACATCGCCCCTCTCTGGTCATCGCGCCCGATCGGCACGACGAGCATCCCGACCACGTCGAGGCCTCATTCCTCGTGGCGCGGGCCTGCTACCTGGCTGGGCTCGCGGGCTACGAAGCCCGGGGCGAGCGGTTCCGGCCCGCGCGGCTCGTGTTCGCGCTCTACCGCGCTTCCACGGCGCCACACCTTGTCGTGGACGTCAGCGACGTGTGGGGCAAGCGCACGGACGCGGTGCGCGCGCACGCCAGCCAGTTCGATCCCGCAGCGGGGGATCCGACCTATCTCACCGCGGCCGGCTTCCTGGAATCGGTCGAGGGCCGCGCTCGCGCTTGGGGGGCCATCGCTGGCGTCGCGCATGCCGAAGCCTTCCGCGTGCGTGGCGCGTGGCCCGTGGACGACGCGCGTGCGCTCCTGGGAGCCAAGGGAGGAGGCCGTGGCTAGTCGAGATCGCGCTCGTCGACCCGCCATGGCGAAACCGGGCCGCAAGAAGCGGGGTGCTGCTCCGGCGCGGCCTCGGCGTCGCCGAGCGACGAAGCTGCGCATCGGCATCAGCTGCTATGCGCACTTCGGAGGCAGCGGCGTCGTGGCCTCCGAGCTCGGACGCCAGCTCGCGCGCCGCGGGCACGAGGTGCACCTGATCGCCAGCCGGCTGCCGTTCCGCCTGCGCGCATTTGAACAGAACCTCTACTTTCACGAGGCGGCCACCGCTCACTATCCGGTGTTCGAGGAGGCGCCGAGCAACCTGGCACTCGCCACCAAGATGGTGGAGGTGGTGGAGAACTATTCGCTGGACGTGCTGCACGTGCACTACGCCATGCCGTTCGCGACCAGCGCCTACCTCGCCAAGCAGATCATGCTGCCGCGCCACCTGGGCGTGGTGACGACGCTGCATGGCACGGACATCACCGTCGTAGGCGCGGAGCCGTCGCTCTACCGCGTCACGCAGTTCAGCATGCAGTCGAGCGACCGGCTCACGGCCGTGAGCCGGTTCTTGAAGGAGCGAGCCGAGGCCACGTTCGGCATCACGCGTCCGATCGAGGTCATTTACAACTTCGTGGACCCGCACGTGTTCGCGCCCAAGCGCGACCATCGCGTGCCACTGGGAGGTCCCGGCACCAAAGTCCTCATGCACGCTTCCAACTTCCGGCCGGTAAAGAACATACCGGTGGTCATTCAAGTGTTCGCTGAAGTTCGCAAGCGACTTCAGGCCAAGCTGATCATGGTGGGTGACGGCCCAGAGAAGGCCGGCGCCGAGCAGCTCGCCCGCGAACTGGGCGTCCACCGCGACGTGCTGTTCCTCGGAAACCAGGACTTGATGGAGGAGATGCTCCCGCTGGCCGATGTATTCCTATTGCCGAGCTCCTCGGAGAGCTTTGGGCTCGTGGCGCTCGAGGCCATGAGCGCGGAGGTGCCGGTCGTGTGCTCGAACGCCGGGGGGCTGCCGGAGGTGGTCGAGCACGGGTTCACGGGTTTCCTGCACGACTCGACGCATGTGGCCGGTTACACGGCTTCGGTGCTCAAGCTGCTCACGAACAACACGTTGCGCCGCACGATGGGCCGCCGCGGGCGCCGCGTGGCGATGTCGCGTTTCGGGGCCGAGGAGATGGTCGGGAAGTACGTGAAGGTTTACGAGTCCCTGCGCTGACGCGAGGCTCCGCGTGTCCGCGTTCCGACTGAGCGCCGCGACACGCACGACGTCCCACGACGGGGGAGCGAGGCCCGATGCTGGGGAAGAAACGACGGATCGCCGTGATGGCGGAGGGGAGCTTCACGCCGCTTGACGCCAAGACCGCGCTCGGCGTGATCCGCTACCGCCCGGACGAGGTCGTGGCGGTCATCGACTCGGTTCGCGCGGGCCGCACGTCGGAGGACTGTGTCGGCGTGGGCGGCGCGATCCCGGTCGTGACCGGGATAGAGGCCGCGGCCGCGCACGACGCCGATACATTGCTGCTGGGACTGGCGCCGCAAGGCGGCATGCTGCCCGACTCCTGGCGGCGCGTCGTGGCCGACGCGCTCATGCACGGCTGGGACGTGCTCTCGGGCCTGCACGTGTTCCTGAGCGACGACCCCGAGCTCGCGGCACTCGCCGAGGCCAAGGGCTGCGCGCTGCTCGACGTGCGCCGGCCTCCGGCCCGGCGGTCGATCGCCGCGCGCCGCGCCGCGTACGTGGACGCACTCGTCGTGCTCACGGTGGGAACAGATTGCAACGTGGGCAAGATGACCACCGCGATCGAGCTGCACCGCGAGCTCGAGGACCGCGGCGTCCGCTCGGCGTTCGTTGCCACCGGACAGACCGGCATCTTCATCGCCGACCAGGGCGCCGCAATCGACGCCGTGCCCGCGGATTTCGTGGCCGGGCTCGTGGAACACCTGGTGCTGGAGGCGGCCCGCGATGCCGATATCGTCATCGTCGAGGGCCAGGGGGCGATCCACCACCCAGCATATTCGGGTGTGACGCTCTCCCTGATGCACGGCGCCTGTCCCGAGGTGCTGGTGCTGTGCCACCAGGCTGGTCGCACGCACGTCAAGCTCATGGACGCCGGGCCGGCGCCGAAGCTCCGCTCCCTCACCGAGATCCTGCGCGACAACGAGCGCGCGGCGGGCTGGATCAGGCCAGCGCCGGTGCTGGCGTTGGCGCTCAACACGATGCTGCTCGACGAACTTGAGGCGCGTCGCGCGATCGAGACGACGCAGAAGCTGACGGGCGTGCCGACGGTGGACCCGGTCCGATTCGGGGTGGAGGCCGTCGCGACCGAGCTGCAGCGGCGGCTCGACGAGCGCAAGCGCCGCGCCTCGAACGAATAGCGGGAGTAGGATGGCCCGGCTGAAGCCGGGGAGGACGCGAAGCATGCAGGTGATCCAGGAAACGCTGAATCTCGAGACCGTGTTCGAGTTCCGCATCGCGCACGGCTCCCGCCGCGCGCACCGGAACACGCTCGTTCGCCTCCGGCATGAGGGCGTGGAGGGGCTCGGCGAGGCGGCGCCGTCGCACTACTACGGCGAGACGTTCGAGACCGTGGCGTTCGCGCTCTCGGAATGGTCACCCCACCTGGGCGACGATCCGTTCGCGCTGGACGCGATCGAGCAACGGCTGGACGGCGTGCTCCAGGGCCACGCCGCAGCGCGCGCCGCGCTCGACATGGCGCTGCATGACTGGATCGGCAAGAAGCTTCAAACGCCGGTGTGGAAGCTGTTCGGCCTGGACCCCTCGCGCGCGCCTCGCTCGTGCGTCACGCTCGGCATGGCGAGCCCGGAGGAGATGGAGCGCAAGCTCGAAACGGTACGCGACTTCCCGATCCTCAAGGTGAAGCTCGGGGGCCCAGGCGACGTGGAAAACCTCCGCCGCATCCGCGCCGGCTTCAAGGGCAAGCTGCAGGTGGACGCGAACACGGCGTGGAACGCCGCCGACGCGGTGCAGGTGCTGCGCAAGATCGAGCCACTGCAGATCGAACTCGTCGAGCAGCCCGTGCCGCGCGGCGACCTGGACGGCCTGCGCTGGGTGCGCGAGCGGAGCCCGATCCCGGTGTTCGCGGACGAGAGCGCGCACACGCTCGTCGACATCGGCCAGCTCGCCGGGCGTGTGGACGGCGTGAACCTGAAGCTCATGAAGACCGGGGGCCTGCGCGAGATGCACCGCATGATCCACGCGGCGCGCGCGCACGGCATGAAGGTCATGCTCGGCTCCATGGTCGAGTCGAGCTTGGCGCTCACCGCCGCCGCGCAGCTGGCGCCGCTCGTGGACTACCTGGATCTGGACGGGCACTGGCTCTTGAGGGACGACCCGTACGCAGGCGCTCCGGGCGAACGCGGAGAAATAACGCTCCACGACACCGCCGGGCTCGGCGTGGCGCCGGCGGGAGCGGGGGTGCGATGAGCCGGCGGCTCCGGCTCTACATCGCCTCGACGCTCGCGGCCGCCGTTGCCGTGCTCGCATGGGGCTGGCCCGACCGGTTCGCGGCCGACTGGGGTCACTACGTGGCCTGGGTCGTCATCTGCCTCGTCTCGGAGACGATGTGGAGCAACACGCTGTCCGGCGCCGCGACGTGGAGCCTCTCGGCCACGGCCGGACTTTCGAGCGCCGTGCTGTGGGGGAATGGCGCCGGCATCTGGATCTCCGCGCTCTCCACGCTCGTCGCCGATCTGTTCGTGCTGCGGAAACCGCTCGTGCGCGTCGCGTTCAACGCCGGCCAGATCGCCGTGGCCACCGCGGTGGGGGCCGCGCTGTTCGAGTGGCTGGGCGGACGTACCGCGCTGCCCGTGATGCCGGGCGGAAGCGTGCTCGATCGCGCGCAGGCCACGTCACTCATGCTGCCGTTTCTGGGATTGGTCGTCGGCTACTTCGCCGTGAACCGTGCCATGGTGGCGCTCGCCGTGGCCTGGTCGGCGGGGCGCGGCTGGCGCGCCGTGCTGCTCGAGGACTGGCTGTACATGGCACGCATCGAGGTGGACGCGGCTTCGTTCCTGCTCACGCCGCTCATGGTGATCTCGTTCACCACGGTCGGTTACCCGGGCGTGCTGCTGTTCTACGCGCCGCTTTTCATGCTGTTCCAATCCGACCGCCGCTTCATCGAGCTGAAGCGCGCCGAGGAAGCGAATCTGCGCAGCGCTCGCTTCGCGGCCAAGGGCGAGCTCGCGGCCGGCATCGGGCACGAACTCAACAACCAGCTGGTCGCGATCAGCGCCCGCGCGCAGATGCTGCTCAAGGATTCCGAAAAGCAGTCGTTCGAGCACGCACCGCGCCACGCCCAGATCATCCTCGAGCAGAGCAAGCGCATGGGTGTGCTCGCGAAGGGCCTCATGGACTACACGCGCAACAAGGTGAACGTGGAGCCCATGGACTTGAACGGCATGCTCACGAGCACGATCGAATTCGTGAAGAGCGACAAGCGTTTCCGCGGCGTGGAATGGGACGTCGAACTGGATCCGGGTCTGCCGCAGATCCGCGCCGACGTGGGCCAGATCCAGGGCGTGTTCATCAACTTGTTCGTGAACGCGGCCGACGCCATGGGCGCGCAGGAGACGCGGCGCGCCATCGCGGTGCGCACGCGCCTCGACGAGCGCGCGCAGGCGGCGGAGATCGACGTCCAGGACACGGGGCCGGGGATCGAGCGCGAGCATCTCGGCCGCATGTTCGAGTTCATGTTCACGACGAAGGCCGAGGGCCACGGCTTCGGGCTCTCGACGTCGCACCGCACGATCGAGAATCACGGCGGCAGGATCACCGTGGACAGCGAGCTCGGCCACGGCGCCCGGTTCCACATCGAGCTGCCGCTGTCCGGCCCCGGGAGCTGGCGCTGACCGAGGCGCCCGACCGGGAAGTGGTGGCGACACGCCCGATGCAGGCGACGGTGACACGCATCGACTTCGGGAGCGTACGCGTGCGGTCCGACGATGGCCGCGCGTACGAGGCCACCGTGCCGGGTCGGCTGCGCGGCGCTCGGAAGGCGCTCGGTAACGCCGTGGTGACCGGCGACCGCGTGCACCTCACCTGGGAGGGCGAGCGCGCGGTGGTCGAGGGCGTGGAGCCGCGGCGAAACGCATTCTCGCGACGCGCGGCCGGGGAGCGTGAGGAGGAGCAGGTCGTGGCCTCGAACCTGGACCTGGTCCTGGTCGTGGCGTCGCTCCAGCGCCCGGACTTCAAGCATGGGCTCGTGGACCGGGTGCTCGTGCAATGCGAGCGCGCTGGCGTCGTGGCCGGACTCGTGCTCAACAAGACGGACCTGGACGGGCGCCACGAGACGGACGCGATCCTCGCCGAGTACGCGCGCGCGGGGGTGGAAGGGATGGCGACTTGCGCGGTGACGGGTCGCGGTGTGGACGCCGTGCGCGAACGCTGTCGCGGCCGGCGCACGCTGCTCGTCGGCCACTCGGGCGTGGGCAAGAGCACGCTCCTGATCGGGCTCCTGCCGCACGAGACCATCGCGCGCGGCGAGGTCAACGAGGTCACGGGCAAGGGGCGGCACACCACGACCGCGGCGGTGCTCTACCGCCCCGAACCAGGCACCGAGCTGATTGACACGCCGGGCGTGCGCGCGTTCGCCCTGTGGGGAGTGGACGCGGCGGAGCTGGTGGAGTATTACCCGGAACTGCGGCCCCATCTCGGGGGCTGCCGGTTCGGCGACTGCCGCCACGACCGCGAGCCCGGCTGCGCGCTGCGCGCCGCGGCGGAGCGCGGCGATGTAGGCGAGCGGCGGTTCGCCTCGTATTGCAAGTTGCGCGACGAGCTCGCGGGCGGGTTCCACTAGCCCATCCACGCCGCGACGCCCGAATCGCGCGGAGGGTCACGTGGTCTCCGCGTTCCAGCCGGCGCTGTCGCACCTCGAGTGCTTCGACTGCGGTGCCTCGTGCGACGTCTCGGTGCCGCGTTCTGTCTGTCTCGCGTGTGGCCGGCCGCTGGTCGTGCGCTACGACTTGGCGCGCATCCGAGCGTCATTACCGCGCGAGACGCTCGGCCGCTTCGGCACCGACCTGTGGCGCTACCGCGCGCTGCTGCCGTTCGCGTCGTCGTTCGCGCCGGTGCGCCTGGGCGAGGGCGGCACGCCGCTGCTGCCGCTCGCGCGACTGGCTTTGGCGCTCGACGTGGCCGAGCTGTGGATGAAGGAGGAGTCCCCGAATCCGACCCAGTCGTTCAAGGCGCGCGGGCTGGCGCTCGCGGTGAACGGCGCGAAGGCGTGGGGCTTGACCGGCATCGCGCTGCCCTCGGCGGGGAACGCAGGAAGCGCCGCCGCGGCGTATGCCGCCGCGGCCGGGATCGCCTGCCGCGTCACCATCCCGGACGACACGCCGGAGGCGTTCGCGCTGGAACTGGAGGCGTTCGGCGCCGAGGTGCGCCGCGTGCCGGGCACCATCGCGGACTGCGGACGCGAACTGGGCGCGTGGGCGCCGTCGCCACGATGGTGGAACGTGGCCACGTTCAAGGAGCCGTTCCGCCTCGAGGGCAAGAAGACGCTCGGCTACGAGATCGCCGAGCAGCTCGGCTGGCGGCTCCCGGACGCCATCTTCTATCCGACGGGCGGCGGTACGGGGCTCGTGGGCATGGCGAAGGCGTTCCGCGAGATGCAGGAGTTGGGCTGGGTGGGCGAACGGCTGCCGCGACTCGTGGCGGTGCAGGTGACAGGCTGCGCGCCCATCGTCCGCGCGTTCGAGCGCGGCGCCTCGCGGGCGGAGCCGTGGGCCGACGCGGTGACGCTCGCGAGCGGCCTGCGCGTGCCGTCGCCGTTCGCTGACACGCTCATCCTCGACGCCATCCGCTCGACACACGGGACCGCCGTGGCGGTGAGCGAGGAGGACATGCTGGACGCCATGGTCGAGTTGTCCGCGAGCGAAGGCTGCCTCGTCTGCCCGGAGGGTGCCGCGACGTTGGCCGCGCTGCGCCAGCTCCGAACGAGTGGCGAGATCGCGGCGGACACCCGCGTCGTGCTCTACGACACGGGGAGCGGTCTCAAGTATCCGGAAGTCTGGCGGGCGGCACTCGCGCGCCGGCAGTCGGCGCAGGTGGACGCGTGACCGGCGCGGCGGCGCGCGCGTCCCGCAGCCGGGGGACACTCTGCCGAGTACTCGCTCGGCTGGCGCTGGCGGTGTGGCTTGGCGTCATCGGTTCGGCCACGTCTGCGGTGGCTTCGCCGCCAAGAGTGCTCGCGGTGAAACTCGAGGGCGTGGTCTCGCCGGTGATGGACGACCTCCTGGGCCAGGCCATCGAGCGGGCGAGAGTCGGGCGCTACGCCGCGCTCGTGCTCGAGCTCGACACGCCGGGAGGGCTCGAACGCAGCATGCGCACCATGGTGCAGCGCGAACTCGCGAGCCCGGTGCCCGTGATCGTGTGGGTGTCGCCCTCGGGCGCGCACGCCGCGTCAGCAGGCGTGCTCATCACGCTGGCCGCTGATGTCGCGGCGATGGCGCCGGGCACGAACATCGGCGCCGCGACGCCGGTGAGCCTCCAGGGCCCCATGGACTCGACGATGGCGCGCAAGGCGACGCACGACGCCGCGGCGTTCGCGCGCACGGTGGCCACCCAGCGCGGGCGCAACGTGGCGTGGGCCGAGCGCGCGGTGCGCGAGGCCATCGCCGCAAGCGATCGCGAGGCGGTGGAGCTGGGCGTCGTCGAGTTCATCGCCGGCACGCACGAGGAACTGCTGGCCCGCTCGGACGGTCGGATCGTCCACCGCGCGGGGAGCGCGACGCCGCTGCGCGTTGCGGGTGGGCGCGTCGAGCGCATGGAGCCCTCGCTCCGACACCGCGTGCTCGGACACCTGGTCGAGCCGAACATCGCGTATCTCATGCTCATGCTCGGTTTCTATGGGCTGCTGTTCGAGCTCCAGAATCCGGGCGCCATCCTGCCCGGTGTCGCGGGTGCGATCTTCCTGGTGCTCGCGTTCCTCGCGCTC
>JAHFBW010000363.1 GCA_023249845.1 Candidatus Eiseniibacteriota bacterium | reverse complement strand
CCTCGAGCCCGAGAGGGCCCCGTTGCGCGAGAGCGAACGCAGCGCCGGCACCAGCGCATCGCGGTTCGTGTGCAGGTAGCCCTCGAAGCTCTTCGCATCCATCGCGTACACCGTCACGCCCCCGCCGCCCCCGCCCCCTGAGGCAATGAGCCCCCGCAACCCATCCGCCAAGCCCGCCGGCAGCACCATTTCGCGCGCGTGCAGTTGCGTCATCGGGTTGACGCCCGAGGGAATGTCGAAGCCGCCGGCGGCCGAGGAAATGTTCGCCCCGAAAGCGGCCACGGCCGCGAAGGCCCCGGCCGCCGCGAACGGCGCAATCATCCAGCCCACGTACGGAATCTTCGAGGCCGAGGCGTAGGCCCCCGCCGCGGCTTCGTACGCGCTGTTGAACACATTCTTTTTCGCCCCCGCTGCGCCGAGCGCGCGCTTCGTGAGCTCGGTGGCCAGCCAGATCTCGAAGCCCTTCTCGATGTTGGCCACCATCGTGAGGAAGATGCTGCGCAGCATATTGTTCCACCCGGTGCGCAGCGTTTCGGTGCCGCGAATCACGGCGTCAATGGTCGTGCGGAAGGCATCGCCGAACACCGCGAGCGACTTCTCCCAAGATTTCTCCATGTCATCAAACAACTTTTGGTTGTACTTCTGCACCTCTTTCCACTCTTTCTCAACGTCCTTGATGTGCTCTTCCTCGAGGCGCAGCTTTTCCTTCGCAATCTCTTCATCGAACTTCACCAGCGCCGTCTGCTGCGCAATGTATTCCTTGCTGTTCTGCCCGTAGAGCGCGCGCACGGCTACCAGGTACTTCTCGGCAATGGCCTTTTTTTGCTCCGCGTTGTCTCCGGCGAGCGCGAGCTCGTACTCGTATTCAGCGCGGTTCATTTCACGCACCCACGCCAGGTACTTGCTCGGTTCTTCCTTCTCCTCGCCGCTCAGGCGTGGGGCGTTTTTCTTATCGGCCTTCGCCGTAATCACCCACGGCTCGCGGCCCCCGCCTTGGCCGGCCTGCACGCGGTCAATGATGCGCCCGATGACGTCGAGGTCGCCCGGGATTTCCTTCAGCGCTTCCTTCATCGCCCCGAAGTCGCCGTTCAGCCCGTGCGCCACTGCCACCAGCAGGTCGGCCAGTATGCGCAGCGGCGTGAGGGCCGTGTCGATAAGCACCACCAAGCCCTGGAACACGGTGGAGAAGATCTTCACCGCCGTGGGGCCGTGCGTGGTGAACCAGTTCGCCAGCTCCGTGAGCGTGGGCAGCACCCGCGCCGCGAGCATTCGCTCCATGCCTTCCACCACGAGGTGGAAGCGCGCAATGGCCTGGTGCGCCGCTTCGGCCGCCGCCACGTCCTTCTGCCCCATCACGCCGGCCAGCTCGTCGGACTTCTGCATGAGCTGTTCGATGCCGTCGCGCCCCTTGTTCAGAAAGGGGATAATGGCGAGGCCGTTGCGGCCGAACAGGTCGAGCGCTAGGGCCGACTTGTCGGCCCCGTCCTCGTAACTGGCGAACCGCGCCGCCACATCGAGCAGCAGGTCCTTCATCGGGCGCGTCTTGCCATTCACATCATCCACCGCCACGCCCATCGCCTTGAGCGCATCCGCGCCCTTCCCAATGCCCGTGTGCGCTTCCTGCACCGTGCGCGCCAGGAACTTGAACGAGGTGTCTAGCGTCTCCGTGCCCACATCCGAGAGCTTCGCCGCGTTGTGCAGCCGGTACAGGTCATCCGCCATAATGCCCGTCTTCTCGCTCAACTTGCCGAGCGAGTCGCCGAGCTCAATCGTTTTCTCGATGGCGTCCTTGAAGAACGCCCCGCCGGCGAGCGCTGCGCCGAGGGCGGCCAGCGGGGCGAGTAGGCCGCCCGTGGCCACGTTCACCGTCTCGAGCGCGCCCGCCATTTTCGCGCTGGCCGTTTCCACCGTGCCCACGGCCTGCCGCATCCCCGTTTCCAGCCCGGTGATGGTGGCCGCGATCTTTACGAGAATGGTGTCTTCGGCCACGGTCAGTTCTCTGGCGTGCGGTGTCGGTTAGTGCGGCAACCCTTTCGCGGCAGCGTGGAACGCATTCACGAACCCGGCGATTTCGGCCTCGCTCGAGGCCGCGGCACCGGCCGCCTTGCGCGGTCCATCCCATGCCCCGAAGTATTGCCCGAGGGTGCGCAGAATCTCGTGCACCGGCGGGTGTTCGTTCCAATAGCCCTGCAGCTCTGCCACCTCGAACAATGTCAGCCCATCCACCGTCGCCAGCGTCCAGCCCGTCGCGGTAACAATGCGCCCGTAGAGTGCCGCGAAGTCAATCTCTACGGCGCTGCCGCTTCCCCCGAGGCGTCGTCCCCCTCCACCGTGCGCGCCAAGCCGCTGTGCACGGCCACGCTGCCGAAGGCCGCCGCCAGGTCCGCGATGCCCGTGTCCCACGGCAACGCATCCACGAACGCCCCGAACTCCTCGCGCGAGAGCTCGGGCGTCACCACCTGCGCCGCGGCGTGCACCACGTCCGTGAGGGCCACAATCTCGCCCTCGCCCGGCAGCTCGCCATCCTTCCGCGCCAGGCGCACCAGCTTGAGCTGCGGCGCGATGCGCTTGAGCATCCCCACCGTGAGGCACGCGAGCGTGAACTCGCGGCCCCCGATGGTGGCGCGCACCGTGCTGCCGTCCTGCCCGTTCGTCTGTGTCATCGGCTCACTCAGCCGTGTAGGCTTCGATCACGTTGCCCGCGCTGTCCGCATAGGCATCGTACTCCACGTCCAGCAGCGTGTAGTCTTCGTTCTTGATGGCGAAGGCCAGCGAGTCCAGCGTCACCGCGAAGAGCTTCACGCCGAACGCCTTCGAGCGGAAGGTGTTGAAGAGGTACATGACGTAGGAGGACCCCGAGCCCATCAGCGTGTTCTTCATCGTCACCGTCTTGCCCGTCGCCGCCGTGTAGAGGTACGAGAGCAGCACCGAGTGCCCCGCATCGGCCGCGGCGAAGGTGTAGACGCCCGCCGTGACGGCGTACTGGCCGGTGGCCGGCGTGGGGCCCGCCACGCGGGTGAGGACGATGCCGGCCGTGAGGTCCACCACGCCCGTGTCCGTCGTGAACGTGGCC
>JAHFBW010000078.1 GCA_023249845.1 Candidatus Eiseniibacteriota bacterium | reverse complement strand
ATGCCATCCACGCGGTGCCGTCGGCCTGCTCCAGGTGTCCGCCCGTGGGGAGCGGCGCCGAGCGGTCGAACACGCCGATGTTGTCGAGCCCCAGGAATCCGCCCGAGAAGATGTTGTGGCCGTCCACGTCCTTACGGTTCACCCACCAAGTGAAGTTCAGGAGCAGCTTCTGGAACGCGCGCTCGAGGAACAGCCGGTCGCGCGCGCCCTTCTCGCCGGTCAATTTGTACACGCGCCACACCGCCCAGGCGTGCACCGGCGGGTTCACGTCGCCGAACGCCCATTCGTACGCGGGAATCTGGCCGTTCGGGTGCATGTACCACTCGCGCAGGAACAACAGGAGCTGGTGCTTCGCGAACTCGGGGTCCAGCTTCGCGAACGGGATCATGTGGAACGCCAGGTCCCACGCCGCGAACCATGGGTACTCCCACTTGTCGGGCATCGAGATGATGTCGCGGTTGTAGAGATGCCCCCAGTCCGCATTGCGCCCGTGCCCGCGCTCCTCGGGCGGCGCGGGCTGCGACGGGTCGCCTTGGAGCCAGTCGTTCACGACGTAGTGATAGAACTGCTTGCTCCACAGCAGTCCGGCGTACGCCTGTCGCGCCACCGACCGCTCCGCGGGCTCGAGCGCCCGGCCGTGCACGTCGTCGTAGAACTCGTCGGCCTCGCGAACCCGCGCGACGAACACTTGGTCGAACTCGGCCCCGAATGGCTCGTGCGTGGCTTCCCCCTCCGGGCACAGGCGCAGTCGCAGCACGCGTGACTCCCCGGCGGGCACCGTGACGCGGTACCAAGCCGCGGCGCGCGTGCCTTCGCCCTCGGGGTTCACCGCGTCCATGCGGCCCTGAACGATCGCCTCGTGGAACGCGTCCTTCACGAAGGGCGTGGCGTTGGCGTGGCCCCACAGGCGTCGCGCATTGGTCTCGTTGTCGGTGTGGAGCCAGAGCGGATCGCCGTCGGGTCCGTGGTCGGCCTGGAGGCGGAAATCGCCGAGCGATTCGTGGCGCGCAATCTGACCGCCGCCGCGCGCGCGCTTGATCACGGGTTTCTGCCAGTAGCCCTCGCCTGAGCGGCCCCAACTCCAGGTGTTGCGGAACCACAGCGTCGGCACCACGTGCAGCTCAGCGGCCTCGGGCCCGCGGTTCGCCACGGTGACGCGGATCAAGATGTCGTCGGCGGACGCCTTGGCGTATTCCACCGTGACGTCCCAATAGCGACCGTCGTCGAACACGCCTGTGTCCTTCAACTCGAACTCCGGCGCGCCCTGGCCGCGGCGGTGGTTCTCCTCGACCAGTCTCGCGTACGGGTACTCGGCTTGCGGGTACTTGTAGAGCCCCTTGAGATACGAGTGGGTCGGTGTGGAATCGAGGTAGAAGTACTCTTCCTTCACGTCCTCGCCGTGGTTGCCCTCGGGGCCGGTCAGTCCGAACAGCCGTTCCTTGAGGATGGGATCGCTGCCGTTCCACAGCGCCAGCGAGAAGCACAGCCGGCACTCGCGGTCGCAGATCCCGAGCAGGCCGTCCTCGCCCCAGCGATACGCGCGGCTTCGCGCGTGGTCGTGCGGGAAGTGATCCCACGCCGTGCCATGCGCGGAGTAGTCCTCGCGCACCGTGCCCCACTGGCGCTCGGAGAGGTACGGCCCCCACCGCTTCCAGTTCTGCTCGCGCCGCCCGTCCTCGGCCAGGCGCTGCCGTTCGGCGATCGCCATGGCGTCACTCCTTCGCGATGTCACAGACGACCTTGATCACGCCCGTGCCCATCGTGAGCGTGGTGAACAGGTCGCGGAAGTTCTCGAGCCCGGAGACGCGATGCGTGACGAGGCGTGAAAGCCAGCCGGGGAACTGCGCTTCGGCCTGCGCGTGGTCGCGCACGCCAGACTCGAAGTACTCCCGGTTCGCGTTCACCGTGCCCACCACGACCTTGTTCCCGAGCACGAACTGCAAGTTGATCCGGTCCGCGGGCACTTCGACCATGCGGTCGCCTCCCGTCACGCTCGAGAGCACGAGCACGCCGTTCTTGGCCAGCGCCTGCATGCCTTCGAACACCAGCGGCGAAAAGCCTGAGGCTTCGAACACGAGGTCGAACGGCCCGTGCCGGCGCGTGCCCTCGAGCAGCGGCACCTCGGCGGTGTTCAAGTAGCGGGCACCGAGCGCCTCGATGAGGTCGGAGTTCAGGTAGGGCCTCGGCGTGCGGCCGAACACGGTGACGTCGAGGCCGCGAAGCCGGAGCGCCAGTGCCGCGAGCAGGCCGATGGTGCCGGCGCCGGTCACGGCGGCCCGCCGCGGACGCCACACGCGCAGCCGGCGCTGGATCTCGAACGCCTGCGCGATGCCCTTCTCCACGATCGAGGTGGGCTCCAACAGCACGCCGGTGTGGCGCAGCCCGTGCGGCACTTTCACCAGGTATTCCGGATCCTCGACGATGTATTCCGTGAGGTAGCCGTGGCGCAGGTTGATGCCGCGCTCGAAGTAGGTGTCGTCCGTGGTCATGTCGTACGTGCCGATCTGGTCGTACACGCTCGTCCCCGGCCGCCGCACGGTGGCCACGACGTGGTCGCCGGGTGCGAACTCGGTCACCGCGCTACCCACGGACTCGACGCGGCCGAAGCTCTCGTGCCCGAGCACGAGGTAGTCGTCTCCGGGGGGCGCCATGCCGTACTCGGCGGCGTCGATCTCCTTGTCGGTGCCATCCACACCCACCGACAGCATCTTCACGAGCACGCCGCGGCCGCCGTGCACGTCGCTGAGCCGCGGCCGCGGGATGCGCGCGAGGTGCACGCTCTGCGGCTTCCCGGGATGCACCGCAACGGCCTGCATGGTGGGCGTCGAAGCAGCGCCCGGGTCTCCGGCGCGCGGGGTCGTCTCAAGGGTTTCGGGGTTCATCGCTCCACCACCTCCATCGCGTGCCCATCGGGGTCACGCACGAGAAGTCCGCTGCGGAATCCGAGCACCGTGTCGGGGAGCGTCACGGGGCCCGGCGAGACGAAGTGCGCTTGCGCGGAGCGAAGTCCGCGCCACACCCCGTCAAGCGAGCGCGCCTCGAGTCTCGTTTGCCAGTGCACGAGGTCGTTCGCGCGCGCGTCGGCTGGATAGGGCCGGCCGTCACGGGGGCTCAAGTACTCGAGGAACTCGATCGCCGGCCCACGCTCGGCGCGAAGACTGGTGATGCGCAGGCGTGCGCCGAACACGTTGTTCAGATGCTCCTGTTCGGTGCCATGGTTCTCGCTCTCTCCCGCCACGCGGAAGCCGAGTCGGTCGCGGTAGAACGCGAGGCTCTTCTCGGTGTCCGTCACCGTGATCGCGGTGTGGTCGATGCCCAGGAACAGCCGGTCGGTGGCATGCCAGCGCGCGGCGCCCTTGTCGGGGGGGAACGACAGGATCTCGAGAAAGTGCCCATCGGGGTCGCGAAAGTAGAACGCGCGTATGCCGGCGGCGCCTTTGTTCCAGTCCGGGATGCGCTGGGGTCCGGTCGAAGCGTGCCTGACCTTGAACTCGCGGAGCCGCGCGTAAGCGCGGTCCATGTCGCTCACGATGATGGCCACGTGCTGGAACCAGCGGTCGTTGCCCCGCGAGCCCGCCGGGAACACAAGCCCCTCCGGCGCCAGGTACTGCGTGAGTTCGAGTTGCTCGTCGCCCAACTGCAAGAGCGCGACGCGGGCGCGCGCGCCGAACACTCCCTCCAGGCGCTCGAACGCTTCCCCGGCCACTTCCACCTCGGAGATCTTCCGGAACTCGAGCACGCCCGCGTAGAACTCCACCGCGCGATCGAGGTCCGACACGGTGAGCCCCACCGGCCCCACGGCGACGACACGCGTCTCACTCGGCGCGAGCGACACCGCCCTGCCGGACGTTGCCGCGCGCACCGGGGACGTGACGGCGAACGCCAGGGCGCCCGCCAGCGCGATCGTCCGCCACGCCCGCCCGGTGAGCGGGACACTCCCCGTGACGCGCGCATGGCGCGCGCCCTCGATCCGGCGGCCGCTCATCGCGCCGCTCCCGCAGCCGGCGTCCCGCCCGCCGTCTCGGAACCCACCGCCACGTCGAGCCGCTGCTTCAGGTGGTCCGCGACGCGCAGCGCGTTCGCCATGATGGTCAACGCGGGATTCACCGCCGAGCTGGACGGGAAGAAGCCTCCGTCCACGACGTAGAGGTTGTCGAGTTCATGCGCGCGGCAGTTCACATCGAGCACGGACAGCGCGGGATCCGTCCCAAACCGTGCGGTGCCGTTCTGGTGCGCGACGCCCGCGAGCGGGATGCGCTTGCCGATGTACGCGTTCAGGTTCGAGAAACCCTGGATGCAGCCGTCGCCATGCACTGGGCACGGCAGCTTGCCGAGCAGCGACTGCAGCTTGGCCTGCAGCCGGCGATGGCCTTCTTCGTTGTTGGGCTTGTACGCGAGCTGCGTGCGACCGTCGCGCGCCAACGTCACGCGATTGTCCGCGCTCGGCAGGTCTTCGGAGGTAAGCCAGAAATCGAGCGAATGCTTCGCCATCTGATCGAGCGTCCAGCCCGGCGTGAACTTGGGCGCGCCCGCTGCCAAGACGTACTCGTCGGTCTTGCCCACGAACGAGATGTGGCCCATGGGGTACGGCCACTCGCCGTCGCCCCAGTAGAAATCGTTCAGCGCCCAGCTCTTCTGGAACACGGTGGGGTTCGGGCACAGCGACAGCGCGAGCATCACCGAGTTCAGGTGGCACATGTAGTTGCGCCCGAGCTGGCTCGAGCCGTTCGCGAGGCCGTGTGGGTGGCGGTCGTTCGCGGAACGCAGGAGCAGCGCCGCCGAGTTGATGGCGCCGGCGCTCGACACCACGAGGTCCGCGTGAAGCGTCAGCCGCTCTCCGCTCCGCGTCACCTCGACGCCCGTCACCTCGCGGCCGGAGGGCGACGTGAGCAGGCGGTCCACGGTGGTGTTCGTCATCAGCTCGACGTTGCCGCGCTCGAGCGCCGGATCCACGCAGCAGACCTGTGCATCGGCCTTGGCGTTCACGAGGCACGGGTGCCCGTCACATGTGCCGCAGCGGATGCACGCGCTCTTCCGCGGATTCGACTCGTCGAGCATGACCGCGATGGGGACGTGGAACGGCCTGGCCCCAAGTGCCACGAGGCCGTCGTTCAGCCGCTGGATGCGCGGCTCATGGCTCACCGCGGGGTGCGCGTAGGGCGCGCTCGCCCACGGCTCGGTGGGATCCTCGCCGCGCGTTCCGTGCACGTGATAGAGCCGCTCGGCCTGCGTGTAGTACGGCTCCATCGCCGTGTAATCAATGGGCCATGCGGGCGACAGACCGCCGGCATGACGGACTTCGCCGAAGTCGCGTTCGCGCATGCGCAGCAGCGCCGCGCCGTAGAACTTGGTGTTGCCGCCCACGAAGTAGTGCGTGCCGGCCACGAACTCCTTGCCGGCGCTGTCGAGCCACGTGTCGGCGTTGTTGTAGCGCCCCTCGAGCACTGCGGCCTTCGTGCTCCAGTTCTGCGCCTCGCGCGGGACGTAGTCGCCGCGCTCCACAAGCAGGACGCGCTTGGCCGTCGCCGCGAGGGCCCAGGCCAGCGTGCCGCCTCCGGCGCCACTGCCGATGATCAGGACGTCCCAGTGGTTCGACATGTTCACGCTCCAGTGCGGGACTCTACGCCCGCCAGAGCCGCGGCGGGCCGGGAAATCGCTCGGGTGAAGCAGGCGCGGCGGACCGGGCGGAGCCCCTTCTTGAAGAGCGCTCCGGCCCGGCCTCGCCGCGTGAGGGTCAGTTCGAGGCCGCCTGCGACGGCGTGATCGTGACGCGGATCACGTCGCTCACGCGCGGCCACGTGTAACGGTCCTGGAGCTTCGCCACGGGCTTCGACTCGCTCGGACCGCTGTTCGGTGACATCTGGCGCGGCGCCTGGTTCGGCCCCGCGCCGGGCTCCTCGTTCACTTCAGTGCCGGCGTCCCACAACATCACCTGGGCGGTGACGTCGCCGCTCACCGGCCGGCCGTTCGCGAACAGCGCGATACCCTTCTCGTCCGGTGCGAAGAACACGTCGTTCGACTGGCCGAACATGGTGGTGAACGCGAGGCGGTCACCAGGCTTGGCCGTCACGGTGAACTCGTACGCCTTCCCCGGCAGCGCCGGACCCGGCTTGTCGTCACCCTGCGGCACGTTGAACACGCCCGCCGCGCGCACGCCCTCGTGGTGCATGCAGTGCTCCGCGAGCTTCGAGGGGTCGCCATCCTCGGCCTGCATCTCGAGGCCCCAGCCGGGCTGGAGCTTGCCGGGCATGAACAGTCGCGCGGGCTTCTCCTGCACGACCCACGCGCCGGGCGAGTGCGGCGCCGGAGCGGTCGAACCATTCGAGAGCTTGAGTGTGGAGCCCGTGGACACGTTCTCGATGCGCACCGTGAACGTGGTCTGGCCCTTCATCGGAGCGGCCAGCGCCAGCACGGGCGTGGTCGCGAGCAATAGCAGGGCGGAGATCGTCTTCATGTTCGGAGTCCTCCTCAGAAGAGCCGGGTTCACGAGTGCGAGGTGAGCGGGGCGGTGCCGAAGTTCACGCCGAAGCGGCGGCACCAGATCGTCACGGCACGGTGCTTCGAGAGGTCAACGTTCGCGGGCAGCTCGTAGTTCTGGTCGCCGATGTTGCCCTTGAGCGCGCCGACATGGACGAACCCGGACTTGGTGACCGTCTCGTTGTCCTTGGCGTCGTTCGCGGCCACGAGCAGCACCTGTACGTCGGGCCCGTTCGAAGTGTGAAATCCGGTGAGCCGCAGCACGCGCCGGCCGTCCGGGTACTCGCGGATCGTGGCCATGCCCACGGTCTCGTGCGAGCCGTTGTGGAACATGCCGGTGGCGACGACGCGCGACTCGGACGCCGCCGACATCGCGGGTGACTCCGTGGCCGCCGACATGGCCGGCGTCTCGGTTACGGCCGACATGGCGTTCGAGCCAGGGCCAGGGTCGGGGGACTCGTTCACGGTCTGGTTCAAGAACAGCCGCTCGGGGCGGAACGCGTACCAACCGGTGGCGATCGCGGCGAGCGCGACCACGGCGATGACGAGCTTCTTCATGGGATCCTCGCTTGGGGTGGAAGGTGATGAGACGGGAGGTCAGTTCGACCGTCTGCCCACCGTGAATGCCGCTGCCCCTGCCGAGGTTCCCGAGCGCTCGCGGCCGGTCTGTCCGCAGAAGTGACAGGGCTCGGCATCGCGGTGCAGGAGCTTGGCGCAGCCGCGCATGCGGGCACCCAACGCGCGACATTCGAGCCGCCAAGCTTCAGCGGCGGCGAGCATGGCGAGCGGCGGGGCGACGAGATAGACGGGAAACGCGGTCCAGTCGCTTGCGAGGAACGCGGATCCGAATGTTCGCGCGGGATTGAGACTCGTTCCCGAGACCGGGGCCTCGACCGCGATGAACAGCGCGAGCAGCGCGCCGGCCACCCAGGGAGTGAGCGCGGCGCGGCGCTCGGATGCCGTGAGTCGTACGACTGCCGACATCATGACGAACGCCATCAGGAACTCGGCCACCAGTGCCGCCGCCAACCCGGCTCTACCCGGCTGCGTGACGACGTAGCGCACGTTCGGGTCCGCCAGCGCGCGCGCCGCGAATGCCGCCACGAGCGCCACGCCCGCCACGCCACCGGCGAACTGCGCGAGGATGTAGCCCGCGACGTCCGGCGTGCGCACGTGCCCCAGTCGCCAGAACGCGAGCGTGACGCCGGGATTCCAATGCGCGCCCGAGCGGCGGCCCCACGGCGCCATGACGTTGGCCACGAGCGTGGCTCCCATCGCGAGCCCCATGAGCGCGCGGCGCAGTGTCGCGCTCGGGAGCGCGTGACGCACGGGCGAGCCCGGGTGTTCGAGCAGGATCGCGAACACGCAGGCGGAGATCATGAACACGGCGAGCCCGAGTCCGTCGGCCAGGTACTCGGGTAGGCGCCGCATCGCGTTTCGCCCGGCCATTGCGAATGCGCCCGGCGCGCTGCTCACAGCTCGTGCCGATAGAACTCGCACTCGCGCTCGAGCCTCTCTAGCAACAGCGCGGGGACGAGTCCCCCGCACTGGCACTGGCCGGCGCAGCGGCACGGCGGAACGAACGCCGGGCCGTACCCGAAACCGCCGAGGGCGGCGCGCGTGAAGCTTGGATCCTGCCGCTGGTTCATGGCGGGCCTCCCGAGACGTGCTTCCCAGATCGGGCCGCGTTCACGCGGCGTTCGAGTCGTGTCGCGGAGCCTCCGGTGCATCGCAGCTCGCCTGAGGCTGCCGCGATGCCCGGGGTCCGCTGTTCGCGCGGCGCTGCGGCTCCGGTCAGTCAGGTCGTGATGGGCTCGAGAGCCATTCCCGCCGCGTTCACAGCCCTCAATGCCGGGTCCCGTCCAGGAGTTCCCTGTCCCGCTCCGTGTCCCGTCCGGTCGAGCACGAAAGACGCATCCGGTCCGCGTGGATCGCGGCTTCAGGCTACTCAGGCCCCGCGTATGACGAGCGTCATACCCCCCTCCCGCGCCACTGCCGAAGCTCGTCCTCGAGTCCGCGGCTCTCGCCTCGTGGTGGGGCGGCCCGCGCTCGCGGAGGTCGCCATGGCGCCAGATGAACGCGATCCCAAGCCCAACGACAAGGTGCCGCTCGGTCAGCGCCTGTTCGAACGGCCGTTCCTGCTGCTCATCGCGGGCATCGTCGTGATGCTCGTGTTCTACACGCTGTGGGGGCTCGTCGAGATCCTCTCGCTCAAGCCTGCGCCGCTGCCCTGATCGACTGGGAGGATCCCATGTCCGCGCATGAGTTCCATTCCGCGCTGGTCCCGCCGCAGGGCATCTGGTGGAAGCCCGCGCACCGCCAGGAGAAGACCTGGATCGCCATCGCGTTCGCGTGGTGCCTGGTGCTGTTTGCGATGATGCCGCTGTGGCACTTCCGTGGCGGGCAGAACCCCGCCGGCATCCGCTATCGGGTGAAGCCCGACGACTACGTCGCGCGCGTCGAGCGCTTCGTCGCCGACTACAAGGTCGGCGAGGAGAGCGGCATCCCCATCGTGGCGCCGCCGCCCGGGGCCGACGTCTACCTGCTCGGCCGCATGTGGCAGTGGTATCCGGCGCTCAAGCTCGAGAAGGGCGTGCATTACACGCTGCACCTGTCGTCGCAGGACGTGAACCACGGCTTCAGCCTGTACCCCGTCAACCTCAACTTCCAAGTCGTGCCCGGCTACGACTACGGCCTGCGCGTCGTGCCCAACCGCTCCGGCGACTTCCGCATCATCTGCAACGAGTTCTGCGGCATCGGGCACCACCTCATGGTGGGCAAGGTCCTGGTCCTGGATTCGCCCGCCACCGCGGGAGGCCGCCCATGACCACCGCCGTGTCCTCGCTCGCCGCGCGGTTCCGCACCTGCCCGATCACGGGCCTGCAAGTGAACCGCGACTCGGAGTGGCTGTTGCGCGCGAACGCCGTCGTGGCGGTGGTCGCAATGCTCGTGGGGGCGATCGCGGCCGTGGGCCTCGTGCTCACGCGCTGGCAGGCGATCCACCTGCTTCCGGCTCATCTCTACTACCGCTTCCTCACCGCCCACGGCCTCAACATGCTCATCTTCTGGGTCATCTTCTTCGAGATGGCCGTGCTCTACTTCGCCGGGCCCATCGTGCTCAACTGCCGCCAACCCGCGCCACGGCTCGGCTGGCTCGCGTTCGCTCTCATGGTCGTCGGCGCCGTGATGGTGGACACCATGGTGTTCACCGGCCGCGCAGACGTGCTGTTCACGTCGTATCCACCGCTGCGCGCCGACTCGAACTACTACCTGGGCGTGATCCTGTTCGCGGTCGGAGCGCTGCTCGCGGTATCGCTGTTCTTCGCCGCGCTGGTCGTGGCCAGGCGCGAGCGCACCTACAGCGGTTCGATGCCGCTCGTCACGTTCGGCGCGCTCACCGCCGCGATAATCGCCGTCATCACGCTGCTCCACGGCGCGGCGGTCTACATCCCGACGTGGCTGTGGTCCATGAACATCGGCAACATCGACCCCGAGATCTATCGCATGGTGTGGTGGGGCCTCGGGCACTCCTCGCAGCAGATCAACGTCGCGGCGATGGTGTCGGTGTGGTACCTGCTCGGCGGACTCACCGTGGGCGGCGTCGTGGTGAACGAGAAAGTGAGCCGCACCGCGTTCGTGCTGTACGTGCTGTTCATCTCGATGGCGTCGGCGCACCACCTGCTGGTGGACCCGGGCGTGGGCCCGGCGTGGAAGATCTGGAACACAAGCTACGCCATGTACCTCGCCGTGCTCGCGAGCATGATCCATGGGTTCACCGTGCCGGCGGGCATCGAGGCCGGGCAGCGGCTCCGCGGCTACACGAACGGCCTGTTCGAATGGTTGCGCAAGGCGCCGTGGTCGGATCCGGGCTTCGCCGGGCTGTGGCTGTCGCTCGTGATCTTCGGCTTCCTGGGTGGCATCACCGGCGTGACGCTCGGCACCGAGCAGATCAACATCCTCGCGCACAATACGCTGCGCGTGCCCGGGCACTTCCACGCCACCGTCGTGGGCGGCACCACGCTTTCGTTCATGGGCCTCACCTACTACGTGCTGCCGCTGCTGTTCCGGAAACGGGTGGCGTTCTGGGGCATGGCGAAGATCCAGCCCTACGTGTTCGGCGGTGGCATCTCGGCCATGGCGATCGGCATGATCTTGATGGGCATCCTCGGCATGCCGCGCCGGCACTGGGACTCGTCGTTCGCGGGCGCGCCGTTCCCCGTGGAGATCCACCCCGCGTCGGAGCTGCTCCAGGTGTTGTTCGGAGTGGGCGGACTCTTGGCCGCGACCGGCGCGCTCATGTTCATCGCCATCGCCGTGGCCACCGTGTTCTTCGGCAAGCCGGTCACCGCCGCAGCGCTCGCGTCGGGCGCGACGGGGATCCCGCAGGGTGTGCGCAAGCTGCCGCCCCAGTCCTACGAGGGACCGCCGGCCGAGGCGTTGCACAAGAGCGGCGTGCGCGGCACGGTCGTCTTGGTCGCCGTGTTCTTCGTGTGCTTCATCGTCTACTACTTCACGAACTGGGCGATGCTGTCGTTCCTGTGGAAGGTGGGATGAGCCTGTCCGCCCCGCCCACGGCGCGACGCACGCCGCGCAGCGCCGCGCGGTTGCTCGTGCTGTGGGTCGTGGCGGTGGAAGTGTGGTGGGGGTTCGCGTTCTTCCCGACACCGCCCGGGGACGACTCGTGGCTCGCGGCCGCGCAGGCCGCATGCTTCGGGTCGCTCCCCGGCGGGCTCCCGTCCGCGTCCGGCTGGATGATGCTCGTTCCCGCGCCGCTCTTGATGCTCGTCGTGCTGTTCGTGGGCTTCCAGGACGAGCTACGCGTCACGCTGCCGGCATTGCGGCGTGAACCTGCGTGGCGCGTCCTGGCGCTCGTGCTCGCTTGCGCCGGCGCTGTCGAGTTGGGCTTTGCCGCGCTGCGCGTGGACCGCGCCGCGCGGATCGCGAGCGCGTCGTTCTCGCCCACGCTCAGCGGTCCGCTCCCCGCGGACTACCCGCGCACGCACGACCTGGTCCCCGCGTTCACGCTCGTGGATCAGCACGGCACCCCGTTCGGAAACGCCGGGTTCATCGGCAGCGAGACGGTGCTGGCGTTCGTGTTCGCACACTGCCAGACCGTGTGCCCCGCGCTCGTGCGAACGCTCGCGACGGCGTCGCGGAGCCTGGATGGCGACGCGCGCGTGGTGCTCGTGACGCTCGATCCCTGGCGCGACACACCCACGGCGCTGGCGGGGGCGGTGTCGGGCTGGGCGCTGCCCGCGGACGCCCGCCTTCTCTCGGGCGAACCGGCCGCCGTGTGCCGGCTGCT
>JAHFBW010000362.1 GCA_023249845.1 Candidatus Eiseniibacteriota bacterium | reverse complement strand
CGCACGCCCGAGGAGCGCGTGCGCGTCGGCCCATTCGGGGCGCCGCGCGAGCAGCATCACGAGCCGCGCCTCGGCCACGTCGGGCCGTGCCATCTCGAGCGCCAGCGCCGCGCGCTCGAGGGCCGCGGCGTCGTATCCGGGCTGAAGCTCGAGCGCTCGCTCGTAGGCGAGCGCCGCCTCCTCGAGCCGGTCGCGCGCCCGCAGCGTTCGGGCGAGCGCCAGGTGAAGGTCGGGCCACTCCGGGCTCACCGCGAGGGCGCGGCGAAGCGCTTGCTCGCAGCCGTCCAGGTCGCCGAGTTCGTAGAGCACCTGCGACTCCGCGAGTGCTGCGTGCGTGGCTTCACCACTGCGCGTGAGTCCGCGGCGAACGGCGCGCAGCGCATCGTCATGCCGGCCGAGCGCGTGGTAGACGAGCCCCAGGAGCCGCTGGGCGCGTGCGAACTGGCGGTTGAGCTCCACGGCGCGCTCGAGCGGCGCGAGTGCCCCCTCCAGGTCGCCGCCGCGGAAGCGCACGAGCCCCATCCAGAACCACAGGTCGGGGTACTGCTCGTGCGTCTCGAGCGCCAGCGCGATCTGAGCCTCGGCCTCGCGTGCATCTCCGCGCTCCAGCTCGACGCGTGCCGCGAGCAACCTCGCCTCGAGGTAGCGCGGGTTCAACTCTAGCGCAACGCGCAGGTGCGACTTCGCCTCGTCGAACTGTCCGGTCTCGACGAGCAGGCCGGCGAGCCGGCAGCGCAGGTCGGCGTAGCCGGGCTTCGCGAGCACCGCCTCGCTCAATCCGGCCACGGCGCCGGCCAGGTCTCCCGCCTGCTGCCGCGCGATGGCCTCGTCGAGCGGCCCCCGCATCGGCTGCGACACGGCGACGCCGGGCAAGAGCCGGCGCCACTCCTCCCCCGTCCACTCGCGCGCCACTTCGGGAGTCACCCACGCGGGCGCGTCCAAGCCGAGTGACAGCGCTTCGCCCAGCGCGATGGTGGACTTCTCGCGTTCGCCGCGCACGCCGTGACACACCGCCAACAACAGGTGCGCTTCGAGATAATGCGGATGTTCCGCGAGCGCTCGCTCGAGGTCGGCGATGGCCTCTTCCGTGCGCCCGGAGCGCTCGTAGATGCGCGCACGCTGGTAGCGCAGATCGGGAAACGTCGGGTTCTCTTCGAGCGCTCGCGTGAACTCGGCTTCGGCCCGCGTGTGATCCCCGGCGTGCTGGTAAGCCAGCCCCAGGTTGGCGCGCGCCTCCGCGGCATGCACGCGCGCCAGGCAATGGTCGGGGTCGTTCGGATCCCGCACTTGCTCCAGCACGCTCTCGAAGCACACCGCAGCCTGCTCGAACTCCCCGCGATTGAAGTGGAGGATCCCCTCGTTGTAGCGCCGGGAATGCCCCCACTTCACCAGGGACGACAGGAACGCCACGGCGGGCCCCTGACTCAGTCCATCTGCCGCCGGAGGAACGTGGGCACCTCGAGCGACTCGGCGCGCGAGCCGCTGCGGCCCCACGTGCGTCCCTCGCGGCGCTGCCACGCCGGAGCGCTCAGCCCCTGCGCGTCGTCGGCCGCTGCCGCCACCGCCGCGGCGTGAGCCGGCGCCGGCGCCGAACGCTGCATGCGCTCGACCAGTCGCAGGTTCGCACCGTGCGCGCCGAAGCCGGTGGCCACGACCGTGATGAGCAGGTCGCCGTCCAGCGACGGGTCGATGACCGCGCCGAAGATGACGTTCGCGTCGTCGCCCGCGGCCTGGGTCACCACTTGCGCGGCCTCGTTCACCTCGTGCAGCGTGAGGTCGCGGCCGCCCGTGATGTTCACGAGCACACCTTCGGCGCCGTGGATGCTGACGTCCTCGAGCAGCGGGCTCGACACCGCCTGGCTGGCGGCGTCCACGGCACGCGTGGCGCCGTGGCCACGGCCCGTGCCCATGAGCGCGTTACCACGGCACGCCATGATGCTCTTGACGTCGGCGAAGTCGAGGTTAACGAGCCCCGGCACAGTCACGAGTTCCGAGATGCCCTTCGTGGCCTGGAGCAGGACGTTGTCGGCCACCGAGAACGCCTCCGAGAGCGACGTACCCTTGTCCACAACGGACAGCAGGCGCTCGTTCGGGATCACGAGCAACGTGTCCACCTCGGCGCGCAGCTCGGCGAGGCCCTCATCAGCCTGGCGCAAGCGGCGCCGGCCTTCGAACTGGAACGGCTTCGTGACCACCGCGACGGTGAGCGCGCCCGCCTGGCGTGCAAGCCTGGCCACGACCGGAGCCGCGCCCGTGCCCGTGCCGCCGCCCATGCCCGCGGTGATGAACACCATGTCAGCGTCGGCCACGGCGTCGGTGATCGCGGCCTCGTCCTCCTCGGCCGAGCGCCGGCCCGTGGACGGGTCGCCGCCCGAGCCTAAGCCCCGCGTCGTGTTGACGCCGATCTGCACACGCCTCGGGGCGAGTGATTGCGACAGCGCCTGCATGTCGGTGTTGGCGACGATGAATTCAACGCCACGCAGGCCGGCGCCGATCATGCGGTTGACCGCGTTGCCGCCGGCGCCCCCGCAGCCGATCACCTTGAGCCGCGCGGAGTTGCTGCGGTCGATCTCGAGTTCAAACGTGGACATGGGAACCCTCCCTGGTTCGGGCCGGCGAGCCTCCTGCCCGCCTCCGCCCGGCGTGATGGACTTCAGAACAGGTCGGCGAACCAGTTGCGCAGGTCGAAGCGCGCCCGAGTCCGGGACGCACCCACCTCGACGAAATCCCCCGGACCCTCTTCCGACTTCGCCGCGTGCAATACCAGCCCCACGCCGGTGGCGTAGCGCGGGTCGCACACGTTGGCGGACAAGCCGCCGAGTCCGCGCGGCAGGCCAAGCCGCACGGGCATCTCGAACACCTGCTCGGCCAGCTCGGCCGCGCCAGGCAGCAGCGACGTGCCCCCCGTGAGGACCACGCCGCCGCCAATGAGCGGCGCGAAGTGGTTTTTGCGCACCTCGCGGTTCGCGAGCGCGAAGATCTCCTCCATGCGGGGCTCGATCATCGAAGCCAGCACGTGGCGCGAGATCTCCTTGACCCCGCGGCCGCCGACACCGGAGACGCTCACCGTCTCAT
>JAHFBW010000361.1 GCA_023249845.1 Candidatus Eiseniibacteriota bacterium | reverse complement strand
CACCGCCGGCCGCAAACCAGGACGGCACGTGGGACCCGGATGATTCCCCCAACGGCGGCCGGGAGATGGTGTGGGTCCTGGATCGGCCGTACTTCGGGGACAACACGCCGGATCCCGCGTACTTCACGGATCCGAACCTGCGTGACGTACTCGCGGGCTCACTCGATGCGCGCTACATCGTGTGGCCGCGTGCGACCTCGGCCGGGGTGGCGCCCGCCGCGGGCGATCTGCTCCAGTTCTTGGCCAGCGTGCCGGCCACCGCGAACGACCGCTTCACGTTCACGACGCACGCCGCGGCACGCGACGATGTGGCTTCGGCGCGTGACGCGCTGAGCCGGGTGCGAGCGGTGCCGAACCCCTACTATCTGGGCTCGAGCTACGAACTCACGGGCGCCGAGCGTATCGTCAAGTTCACGCACCTACCAGTGCGCTGCACGATCCGCCTCTTCAACCTGGCGGGCGACCTGATCCGGGTGATCGAGAAGAACGACGACACGTCGCAGGCGACGTGGGATCTCGAGAATCGCGACGGCCGCGGGGTGGCGAGCGGCATCTACATCTTCCACATCGAGGCGCCCGGCGTCGGCGCGCACGTGGGCAAGCTGGCGGTGTTCACGCGCTGAGGGGGACCGCACCGCAGGGAACGGGGTCGCCATCATGCGTGCTCATCGCCACACTTCTCGAGCCCGGCCTGCACTCGACGTCCCGCCGCGACTGGGGTAGAACCTCCAGCCCATGTCCCGTCCCCTCGCGTTCCGGCCGGTCGTCCCGCTCGCCGCGATCGGCGCACTGCTCGCCCACACGGCGCTTGCGGCGGGCGGCGGCTCTGGCGCAATCGACATGCTCCCCGTGCTCGAGGCGCTGGCGCTCATCCTGGTGCTCGCTCGCCTGGGGGGCGCGCTGTTCGAACGATTCAGGTTGCCCGCCGTGCTCGGCGAGCTCGCGGCCGGGATCGTCATCGGCAACCTTGGGCTCGTGGGCTTCCACGGATTCGACGCTCTCCGAACACTCCCCGTGGTCGAAGCCATGGCGCAGCTCGGCGTGCTGTTCCTGCTATTCCAGGTCGGGCTCGAGTCCGACGTGGCGAAGATGGCCGCCGTGGGCATGTCCGCGACGCTGGTCGCCGTGCTGGGAGTGGTCGTGCCGATGCTCTTAGGGTTGGGCGTGTCACAGGGATTCCTCGGCGGTCACCATGTCCTGTCGCACTGGTTCGTGGGCGCCACGCTCGCGGCGACCAGCGTGGGCATCACGGCGCGTGTGCTGGGTGATCTCGGGCGCTCGGCGAGCGCGGAGGGCCGCATCATCCTCGGCGCCGCGGTCATCGACGACGTGCTCGGCCTGATCGTGCTGGCCGTGGTCACCGGCCTCATCCAGGCCGCGGACCAGGGACGCACGTTCGACACCGCGGGGCTCTTGATCATCGTGGGCAAGGCGGTTGGCTTCCTGGTCGTCGCCCTTGTCGTGGGCCGCTGGCTTTCGCGCGTCACGTTCCGGATCGCGGCGCGACTTCCCGGCGAGGGCCTGCTCCTGTCCTTCGCGCTGGCGTTCTGCTTCTTCGTGTCGTTCCTGGCCGGCAGGGCGGGCCTGGCGCCGATCGTGGGCGCGTTCGCGGCCGGCCTCGTGCTCGAGGACGTACAGGTACAGGCACCTCGCGAGCAGGATGGGATGAAACGCGAGCTTCACCAGCTCATGCAGCCGCTCGCAGGATTTCTCGTTCCCGTGTTCTTCGTGTTGATGGGCATGGGCGTGGATCTGCGGGTGTTCGGACAGACGGGCGTGCTGGGCTTCGCCGCGGCGCTCACGCTGGCGGCGATCGTGGGCAAGCAGATCTGCGCACTCGGTGCGCTGGGCCCCGGCGTGGACCGGCTCGCGGTCGGGCTCGGGATGATCCCGCGCGGCGAGGTCGGGCTCATCTTCGCGAGCATCGGGCGCACGCTCACCATCGGCGGCGAGCGCGTGGTGGACGACATGGTCTACTCGGCCGTGGTGGTGATGGTCGCCGTGACCACGCTCGTGACGCCGCCGCTCCTCGTGTGGCGCATGCGAAGCCCGCGCGGAGGCTGAACGCCGGAACGACTTGCCCCCGCGAGCGGGCCCGTGCTTCACAAGGGTGACCGCCCGCGAGGGCGATGGAGGATTCGGCTACGTCAGTCGCGGTCGCCGTGACCGCGGCCACGGTTCTTGTAGTGGCCACGGTGACGCCCGTTGTCGTGGTCGTTCACCACGATCACCGTGCGCGCGCTGCGTCGCGGGTGATGCTTCCAGTGGCTCGCCGGCACCACGAGCACGCGCTCCGGCACGCGGCGGACGTCCACGCCCACCCACGGTCCGCGCCACGTGTTCGCGCGATACCAGTAGCCACCGCGCATGCGCCACCACACGTTGTCGGAGCGGAACACGTCGTCGTCGCAGTGGTCGTCATCCACGACATAGACATCGTTCACGTAGACCACGCTCGGCTCCGAGCGGAACACCGGCGGAGGCGCATTGCCACCACTGATGCCCACCTGGAATCCGAACCAGGTCTGGGTCTCGGCGTGCAGCGGCTGCGCCTGCGTCGCAAGCAGCAGCGCGGCCGCGAAGATCCAATGGCGTTTCATGGGTCCCTCCGTCGTGTCGTTGGGAGCGTGGGGCCGTCGCGGGCCCCTCGATGCGGGGACCTATGGCTCATGCAGGCCATGTGCCACGCCGTCCGCGCCACCAAGTCATTGTGCGGGAATGACATGGGCATATGCCACGGGTCAGCCAAACGTGCCGGGCCGCCACACGTGTCGTGCACGGTGCACGCGGGCCAGAGTCTGGGGCTCGAAGTGGGAACGCAGTGCCTGAACCCAGTCGTCCGCATTCGTGACTCCGAACGGCACGCCGGTCCGCTGCCGGCGCGCGCCTCGCGGTCCGTTCTTGAGCACGACTTCACGCGCCCCTAACCTTCGCCGCCTGCCTTACCCATGTCGCGCGTGCCGCCCGCGGATCCTGCGCCCGCCGCGCCCTGTCGCTCGTTCCCTGAGGTGATCCCGATGCCCCGATCGCTCCACCCGCTCCGTCCCGAGTCGCTGTCGCGCCCACGTGTCGCGGCGTGGTTCGCCGCCCTCGCGA
>JAHFBW010000360.1 GCA_023249845.1 Candidatus Eiseniibacteriota bacterium | reverse complement strand
AGGTCGCCAGCCGTCGCATGGAGCTGGCCTCGCTCCTGACGCCGCTCCTGGTCGTGCACGACCAGCCCGCCGCGGCGCGCGCCGCCGCCGAAGCCCTGGCCGCGAGCGGCTACGAACGCGTGCAGTGGCTCGAACGGCCGCTCGCGGACGAGCCCGGGGGACTCGCCGGCCACGAGCCGGCCGCGCGGCTGTGGTCGGCGTCGTCGTTCATCGAACGGGTGCTCGACCGCTGCCCGCCTGGGCGTGCGCTCGACCTCGCCTGCGGCTCGGGACGCGCGGCCGTGTACCTGGCGCTGGCGGGCTGGAGCGTGGAAGCGTGGGACGTCGACACGCGCGCGCTGACTATGGCGAGCGACTTCGCGACGCGCCAGGGCGTACGCATCAAGCCGCGCGTCCGTGACCTCGAGGCGGGACCCCTGTCCGTGCCCGAGCCGGGCTTCGACGTGATCGTGGTCGTCCGCTATCTCCACCGCGAGCTATTTCCGTGGCTCGAGCAGGCGCTGGCGCCCGGCGGCGCGCTCGTCTACGAGACGTTCCGCGCCGGACAGGAGCGGTTCGGCCATCCGCGCCGGGCTCGCCACCTGCTCAAGCCGGGCGAGCTCGCGCGCGCGTTCCCCTCGCTCGTGGTGGACGAGTACGAGGAGACGCCGGATCACGAGCCGCCGGTCCTGGCGCGCCTGCTCGCGCACAAGCCGCGCTGAGACGGGCCTCAGTTGGTTGCGGGTGCCAGTGTGCGTTCGAGCAGCGCCACGCCGCTCTGCGCATCGAACAGCAGGATGGCCTCCGCGCGGGCGGCGAGCGCGGACTCCCCGCCCAGTGCCGGCACGGGCCCCGAGCTGACACGTGACACCAGCGCCCCCACGGCGCTCGACCAGTGCACCAGCGTCTCGTTGCCGAGCGGTTCCACAAGCTCGACGCGCGCCGCGATGCCGGGCTGTCCCGAGGCGAGCAGCAGATCTTCCGGCCGCACGGCCATGCTCACGGCCGTGCCCCGGCGCTCGGCCACGGCGGCGCGCTGGAGTTCGCCCATGCCGAGCCGCGCTCCCGCCACCTCGAGCGCGCGGCCGTCGGCGCTGACCGTGGCGCTGAACTGGTTCACGGGCGGCGAGCCGATGAAGCCCGCCACGAACGTGTTCGCGGGCCGGGCATAGAGTGTGCGCGGGTCGGCGACCTGCTGCAGCTCGCCGCTCTTCAGCACCGCGATGCGGTCGCCCATGGTCATGGCCTCCACCTGGTCGTGCGTCACGTAGATCATGGTGGCGCCGACGCGGTGATGCAGGCGGCGGATCTCGGCGCGCATCTCCACGCGCAGCCTCGCGTCCAAATTCGAAAGTGGCTCGTCGAACAGAAACACCTTGGGCTCCCTCACCATGGCGCGCCCGAGCGCGACGCGCTGGCGCTCGCCGCCCGACAGCTCGCGCGGCTGGCGCTCGAGGTAGCGTTCCAGTCCGAGCACGCCCGCCGCGACCTCGACACGACGGCGGATGTCGTCCTTCGGCACCTTGCGCAGCGCCAGGCCGAACGCGAGGTTGTCGAACACGGTCATGTGCGGGTAGAGCGCGTAGTTCTGGAACACCATCGCCACATCGCGGTCACGCGGCGGCACGTCATTGACGCGCCGGCCACCGATGCGGATATCGCCCTCTGTGACCTCCTCCAGGCCGGCGACCATGCGTAACAGCGTGGATTTTCCGCAGCCCGACGGGCCCACCAGCACGAGGAATTCGCCCTCGGCCACGCTCAGAGTGACTCCCTTCACCGCATGCCCGCCGCGGCCGTACGACTTGCCGACGCCCGCGAACTCAACTCCGGCCATGCGTTGTCCTCCAGCGCCGCCCGGCGAGGTCCACGCCCACGTACGCGACCAGCAACACTACCGCCGCGATCACCAACCACGCCAGCTTGGACTTGAGCAGGTGGATGAGCCCGTCGGGATCGGTCAGGAGCCGCGGGTCGCCGCCCAGCACCTCCTGGCCGAACCGCGCCAGCACCCAGCTCCACGTGAACGAGCCGAGCAGCGTGCTGAGCGTGAACGGACCGAAGCGCATGCGCGCGGCACCCGCGGGCAGCGAGACGAGGTGCCGCACGACGGGCAGCAGGCGCGCGAAGAAGATGCCGACGACCGAGTAGCGATTGATCCACGACTCTGCGAGGTGCCACTTGTGCTCGGGCACCAACAGGTAGCGACCGTACCGCAGGATCAATGGGCGACCGAGTCGGCGTGCGACCAGGTACGAGATCGCCGAGCCGGACCACGAACCCAGCGTGGCGGCGAACACCACGCCCCAGAACGAGAACGTGCCCTGCGCGGCCCAGTACGCGGCGGGCGGGACCACGATCTCGGACGGCAGCGGGAACACCGTGGACTCCACCGCCATCATGAGGAACACGCCCAGGTAGCCCTGGTCGTGCACGAACTGCATCCACGCGGCGAACCAGTGATGGAGCATGCGGGCGGCCGGCTCTCGCGGATCCCTGCGCTAGCGCGCCGGGACTCCCGTCGTGGCGGGCACGCGCTCGGCCCAGGTGAAGTCGTCGCCATCGGCCACCGGGCGCGCGAGCGCGGTGTCCGGGTCGTGCTCGAGCACGATCCAGGCATGCTCCTGCGTCGCGCGTTCGAGCAACGCTCGCTTCTCCGCCATCGTCTCGATGGCCGCAACGTCGTAGCCCATCACGAACGGGATGCGCACGTGCGCCGACATGGGGATCATGTCGGTGACGAAGTACGCGGCGCCGCCGCCGCCCGTGACGCGCACGATCTGCTGCCCGCGCGTGTGACCATCCACGCCGATGGTCTCGACCCCGGGCCACGGCTGCTGGGGGCCGTCCCACAGCGTGAGCACGCCGGCGTCCGCGAGCGCATCGTAGTTCTCCGGCATGTACGAGGCGCGTTCGCGTGGGTTCGGCGCATGCGCATTGACCCAGTTCCTCCGCTGCACGTACCAGTGTGCGTGCGGCAGCGAGGGCCGCAGGCCCTCGGGCGTGTGCACGGTGGACCCGCCGGCGTGGTCGAAGTGCAGGTGCGTGAGCACGACGTCGGTGATGTCCATGGGCTGGAGGCCCATGACGGACAAGGAATGCTCGAGCGACGGCTCGGCCTCGACGCGGT
>JAHFBW010000359.1 GCA_023249845.1 Candidatus Eiseniibacteriota bacterium | reverse complement strand
GGCGTTGGCCTTCAAGAGGTCGGAGCGCGACATGCCCGGCTTGCGCGGGAATCCGGCAGTCATCACGACCACGTCCGAGCCCTTCACGGCCGCGAGGTCGGTGGCGCCGGTCATGCGCACGCCCTTGTGCCAGAGCGGCGCGGTCTGCTGCATGTCGAGCGCCTTGCCCTGCGGCATGCCCTCCATCTCGGGGCGGTCGATGAGCGTCACGTCGGCCAGGCCTCGCTCGGCGATGTACAGCGCGGCGCTCGCGCCGACATTGCCGGCGCCGATGACTGCGACTTTGTTTTTCAAGAGCTCTTCTCCCCCGGGATGGGCGCGTGCGCGCCCCTGCTCAAGACAACGCCGCCACCGGTCAGGCACGACCGACGGCGGCGGAATCCAGTTCGACGCGCGTAGCTAGTTGGTCTCGGCCACCGCCGGCACGACGTGCACCTTCTTGCGAGTGCGGCCGTAGCGCGAGAACTCCACCTTGCCATTCACCAGCGCGAACAGCGTGTCGTCCTTGCCGCGCGAGACGTTCTTGCCCGCGAAGATGACAGTGCCGCGCTGGCGCACGAGGATCGAACCCGCGGTCACGGTCTCGCCGCCGAAGCGCTTGACGCCGAGCCGCTTGGCATTCGAGTCGCGACCGTTCTTGGTGGAGGACTGGCCTTTCTTGTGAGCCATGGCGTTCTCTCTCTCCCGCTCAGCCGGAGATGGCGGTCACGCGGATGCGCGTGAGCTCGCTCCGGTAGCCACGGCGCCGGCGATAGTCGCGCCGGCGCTTGAACTTGAAGATCCTGATCTTCTCGCCGCGCAGATGCTCGATGATCTCGGCCGAGACGCTGGCGCCCTTCACCGTGGGGCGGCCCACGGCGATCTTGTCGCCGTCGCCGACCAGCAGCACCTGGTCGAACTTGAGCTTGGCGCCGGGCTCACCTGAAAGGTGAGCGATCTCGAGCACCTCATCCGGCATGACCTTGGTCTGGATGCCGGCGATGTTCACGATCGCGTACATGGAACGGTGCACTCCCTGGAAGCGGCCACGGGACACCGTCCCGGAGCTTTCGGATGGGCCCGCAGGCGGTGCTCGGCGCGGGCTCGCCCCCGTGCCGGACGGCCGGAGGGTGGAACATGAAGCGGGATTTTCTATCATGCGCGGGCACGCACTGTCAATCTCGCTCCGGACATGGGGTTCCGCGTCGTGACCCGCGCTAGGATGCTCCCGCCCCGGCTTCGACCGACTCGGAGGAACCCGCCATGCCCGCTCGCGCCCTCAATAGACTGCTGCCGTTCCTCTTCTTGCTGCTGCTGGCGTGCGCCCCGGCGGGCCGACCGGTGGCCGCCGAGGTTCCTCCCGCGCGACCGGCATCATCCGCCGAGGCCCCTGCCCCGCCGCGTGAGGCGGATCCCGATGACCCCCTTTGCGCGCCGCTCCTGCTCGACAACGACACCGCGTTCGGCACGCACGTCATCATGCGCCGGCTGCCCACCGCCGCCGACTTGGAGGACCTGCGCTTCATCACGGGGTTGCGGCAGGTCGTGATCGCCCTCCCGGAGTGGCCTGCGACCTACGAGGAGCTGCGTCCGATGCAGCAGTCCATCCTGCCGGACGGCGCCGAGCTTGTGATCCTGCTGCCGGGCTGGCCGCCGACGCGCGAGGCGCTCGGTGCATGGAACCTGGTGGGCGGCGCGCTGCGGCTCATCATGCTCGTGGACGGCCCGCCCGCCGACCGCGCGCTCATCGCCGAACTCAATCGCGTGCGTCCGCTCGAACGCGTCATCGCGCAGATGGAGCACCCGTCGCGCAGTGGCTTCGAGCGCTTGCAGCGACCACTGTCATTCCGAGTGCTCAAGCGATAGCGCCGACCCCCTGCCGGTCGCGCGGTCGGCGCGTGGCGCGGATCGCGGCTACAGCCGGGTGTAGCGCCAGAGCGCGCGACCGAACGTGATCACGCCCACCACCCACGGAAGCGCGCCCACGGCGAACAACCACGGATAGTCAGGCGTGCGCAGCGCCCACGCGAAGATGAGCGTGCCCGCAACGGCCATCAGGCTCGCGCTCACCATGCTACCCACGGCGGCCTCGCGAGCCCGGACCTGAGCCTCGGTGGGCGGCGCATGCGTATGCACCTCCGTGTGCTTTTCGGGTTCCGTTTCCTTGGCCAAGCGGCCTCCCGCGGGCAGGGGGACCCGGCGCAGAAGTGTCGAATCAACGAACCCGGCAAGGGGGAGGCCGGGCGGATCGGCGACGTCTGGAGCGTACGCCCCGCGAGAATCACGTCGCAAGGCCAGACAACGGGAGTGTGCTGGGAATGGAGCCAGCCAGACCCACGGCCGGAGAGGCTAGAGCCCCGCCGACGGGACCGCTTGTCGGGGCGCGCCCTGGGCGGTTCGTGGAACCACGAGGTCTCACCTTCGCAACGGTTTCGAGCTGCTGGGCCGGTCGCGGTCAAGCCCCGCTCAAGTCTCCTCGCTGAGGCTCCCCTCGTTCACGACCGCGGGTCCGCTCGTGGTCGCGCGTCCACCGACGCCGAGGAGGTCGCCATGTTCCGACGCCACGCCGCATTCGCGCTGTTGCCTCTCTTCATCGTCGCGGTCCTGGGGCCACGCGCGCGCGCGGCCACGCCGGAGACCGTGACCGTCTCGCCGGCCACGACCACCGCGCTCTTCACCTCCGCGCTCATCGGGGGCTTCGCGAATGACGGCGGCCTGTGCCAGGAGAACGTGAGCTGCGATTCGGTCGTGCTCATCGTGCAAGCGGGCGACTACACCGGCCGCAATCTGCGCGTGGGCATCGATTGGCTGGTGCCTGCGAACGATTTCGATATCTATGCATTCAAGGATCACTTGGGCGGGCCCGCGGTGGGGGCGTCGCACGGGCCACCGCCCGGTTCGCACGAGGAGTTCATCCTCTCGCTGGGCGGCGTCGTGGCCACGCCGCTGCGGTTCGCGATGCGCGTCGTGGCGTCAGCCACGACGCCCGAGCAGGTCGCGGGCAAGCTCGACTTTGTTACTCCACCTGCGCCTCGCCAGGCGCTCACCGCTGGGAATGATGTGCGCTGGAGCCCCAACGCCACCGTGGTGGCGCCGGGCGCGTCGCGCGATTGCGAACCGAGCATCCGCGTGG
>JAHFBW010000358.1 GCA_023249845.1 Candidatus Eiseniibacteriota bacterium | reverse complement strand
TCCCGACTTCGGCCAGGTCGAGATCGACCCCGCCGTCGTGAACCTGTCCGATGTCGAGAGCTTCTTCTCCGAGAAGCGTCCGTTCTTCACCGAGGGCGTGAGCGTGTTCCGCTGCGGCAACAACGGGGCCAACGACTATTCCAACTTCAACTGGCCGGAGCCCACGTTCTTCTACACGCGCCGCATCGGTCGCGGGCCGGAAGGCGGCACGCCCAATGCGGACTTCACCGACTCGCCGTCGGCCACGCACATCCTGGGCGCTGCGAAGGTCACCGGGCAGCTCGCCCCGGGCTGGAACGTGGGCACCGTGCAGGCGCTCACCCGGCGCGAGGAGGCCACGCTGCGCACCGGCGGCACCGAGTCGAAGTTCGGCGTGGAACCGATGAGCTACTACGGCGTGATGCGCGCCATGCACGCGATGAACGACCGCCGCCAGGGCCTGGGCCTCATGACCATGACCACGGCGCGCTTCTTCGACGGTGGCGCCGATCCACTGCGCGACGAGGTGAACAAGGGCTCACTCGTGGCGGCGATGGATGCGTGGACGTTCCTCGACAAGGACCGCACCTGGGTGATCTCGGGCTATGCGACCGGATCCAGGGCGCAGGGCACCGCGGCGCGCATCAGCTCCCTGCAGCGGGGTTTCCCGCACTACTACCAGCGCCCCGACCGCCCCGGGCTCGGCGTGGACCCGACCGCGACCTCGCTCACGGGCTGGGGCACGCGGTGGTGGCTCAACAAGCAGCAGGGCAGGATCATCTTCAACGCCGGCCTCGGCGCCATCTCGCCGGGATTCGACAACAACGACCTCGGTTTCCTGAACGGTGCCGACGTGGTGAATACACACGTGCTCGCAGGCTGGAATTGGAACGAGCCCAAGGGCTGGCGCCAGTTCGCCAACATCATGGGTGCGGTGACGAGCGGCTGGGACTTCGGCGGGAACAACACGTTCAAGGGCGCGTGGCTCAACGGCAATCTCGAGCAGCGCAACCACTGGAGCTGGAACGGCAGCACGTTCGTCAACTTCCAGGCGTTCAACTCGCGCAAGACGCGTGGCGGTCCGATCATGCTGTCCAAGCCGGCCCAGAGCCTGTCGCTGTACTTCGACACCAACGGCAGGAAGCCGTGGTTCTGGTCCGTCAGCTCGAACCCCAGCTGGTCGGCCGACGGTTCGTGGGAGCAGGAGGTGAACCCGAGCATCCAGTGGCGGCCGATGCCGAATCTGGGCATCAGCGGCGGCCCGGACCTGTACCGGGGGCACACCGACTCGCAGTTCATCGAGAATGTGGCGGCCAGCGCCACCACGGGCTCGCGCTTTGCCCAGCTCGAGCAGACCCAGATCTCGACGAACCTGCGTGCGGACTACGCCGCCACTCCCAACGTGAGCGTGCAGCTCTACCTGCAGCCGCTCGTTTCGACCTTGCGCTTCCATGAGCTGCGCGAGCTGGCGCGCTCACGCAGCTACGAGTTCGTGCCGGTGGCGCTCATGAGCAACGGCCGGACCGTGGAGTCGAACAGCGGCACGTTCGGTTCGTTGCGCGGGAACCTGGTCGTCCGCTGGGAGTACCACCCGGGATCGAGTGCGTACTTCGTGTGGACACAGGAGCGGGCGGATGTCGACAGCATCTCCGAGTTCGACATCCATCACAGCTACAAGCTGGCGTCGCGCTCGCCGGCGAACAATGTGTTCCTGATCAAGGTCGCGCACCACTTCGATATCTAGGAGTCGTTCCGTGGTTCAGCCCGTTCTTGGTCACGCTGGACGCCGAGGGCGGGTCGCCTCTCTCCCGGCGACGGGCCCGGACGCAGGCCCCTCTCGCCCAGCAGGACGCTCGTCGGCCGCAGCCCGGGGCACCCGCCGAAGGCGGGTCGAAACTCGCTCGGCGTTCGGCCTGCTTCGCCCTGCGTGGCTCTCGCAGGCCTGTCGACGCCTACAGGGCGAGTGCGGCCTGCGTCCGGGCCCTTTTCTGTGCTTGACCGCCCGCCTGCGCGGCTCGTTCAATTCTCCCCAGTGCCCATGGTCCGCACCCGGGGAGCCCGATGCTGCGTTCCGTCATTCGAACCGCATGTGCCACGCTCGCGGCGTTGCTGTTGGCGAACTTCGCGAGCGCGCAGCCGCAGTTGCGTGGGCGGTGGAGTGCCCCGTTCGACATGCAGGGGGTGGGCATCCACGCGGCGTTGCTGCGCGGGCCGGAGGATCGCTGGCAGGTGACGTGGTGGTCAGGATTCGATGGGCTTGTGCTGCATGTGTGGGACTACGTGCCGGGGCCGTTCGATTCGACCACCAGCTTCCCGTCGCGCACGCTGGCCGCGACCCCGGACAACTTCTACGAGTGCGGATTCACGACGACGGCGGCGGGCCGGCTGTTGTCGCTCGGCGGGCTGGTGCGTTATCACGATGACGGGTCCACGCGCGCGGTCTCCTACGATCCGGCGACCGGGCTCTCGACGCTCGCCACGCGACTCGCCATCGAGCGTTACGAACCCACGCTCACGGCGCTGCCCGATGGGCGCGTGCTGGTGTCCGGCGGCACGCGCTGCATCTACGGCGTCGGCTTTGGTGGACGCGCACCGCGCCCCGGCGCTCCGCTCGAGCGCGAGGTGCGCGGCGACCTCCAGCGGCTCGCGCTGCATCCCGCGCCGGTGTGGCAAGACAGCACCGAGGACGGCTGGGGCTCCGCCGCACGGCCGCCTGCGCTGGAGCAGCACTCCGCGGTGTTCGACGCGGCCGGCTTCGCCCGTATGCTCGTGTTCGGCGGGCGCGACGCCACGAATCCGTCCGGCCCGGAAGTGGTGAACCCGCGCGTCTGGCAGCTCCATCGCTTCGATGAGGACCCCACGCGCGAGGTGCTGTGGAGCTGGGACACGCTCGCCACCGCGCCGGATTCGTCGTTCGGCCGCCCCGCGGGGCGCTGGGCGCATGGCGCGATCCTCACGCCGGACCGACGCATGATCGTATTCGGCGGCCGCTCGGCCGCGGGCGCCCTGGGCGATGTGTGGGAGCTGCGACTCGCGGTGCCGTTCGGCGCGAGCGCGCCGTGGAAGCGTCTCGCGCCCACGGCCGACCCCAATTACGGCATGCCCGCCGCCCGCTGGGGACATGCGGTGGTCTACGACGAC
>JAHFBW010000077.1 GCA_023249845.1 Candidatus Eiseniibacteriota bacterium | reverse complement strand
AGCTCGGGCGGCAGGAACGAGAAGATCGCATCCACGCCGGAGGCCACTGAGATGGCGATGGTGAGCACGTAGTCCACCACCAGCGCGCCGCCGGAGATGACGCCGGGCGTGGTGCCGAGCAGCTTGGTGGCGACCAGATAGCCGCCGCCGCCGCTCGGGAACAGCTCGATGATCTGCGTGTACGAGGCCGAGATGAGGAAGACGGTGAGCACCATGGCCACCGTCAGGTAGAGTGCGAGGTGGGTGTGCGAGCCCAGCGCGAGGAAGGCTCCCTCGGGGCCGTACGACGACGACGAGAGTCCGTCGGAGCCAAGTCCCACCCAGGCGAAGAACGCGATCAGCGCGAGCTGGTGGTGGATCCTGGGGTCGAAAAGATTCTTCCGGCCGCCCAGGATGAGGCCCCGTAATCGTTCGAGCACCGGGGCAAGCTATGGGATTGTCCGGGCGCTTTCAAGCACCCGGAAGGAGCGAGAACGCTTGCATTTGTTGGTCTCCACCGCGCTTCTGATGTCGCTGGCCGCCGCCACAGCGGCCGGAGACCACGCCATGCTGCGGGCGCCGTCGCCCGCGCCGGCGAGCGCGCCGCATCCCGGCACGTCCTCGCTGCCGCGGTTCACGCTCTTCGGCTGGGTGTCCCCGCCCGCCGAGTCCACGACCGCGGCGCGCTACGCCGAAATGGCGAACGCCGGTTTCAACACGACCGTGCTCGCCTGGGAGGATCCTGGCCTCACCGCGCCGAACCTGCTTCGGCTCGAGTACTCGAGCGCGGTCGGGCTCAAGAACCTGCTGCTCGACAACCGGCTCGACCACGTGCGCGAGGCCGATCCCACGACGTGGCCAACGCTCGATCTGGTCGTGTCGCAGTACAAGGATCATCCGGCGTTCCTCGGCTACTACCTGGGCGACGAGCCGAGCGCGAGCGAGTTCCCGCGCATCGCCGAGTGGTTCCGCCTGCTCCGTTCGCGCGATCCCATGCATCCGGGCTGGAACAACCTGTTCGGTCGCGGCGCGTTCCCGAGCCACGCGGCGTTCGTGGACTACTTGCGGCAGTACGCCACCGAGGTGCAGCCCGCGGTGTTGAGCACGGACCACTATGATCATCTCGTGAGCAGCGACCGCGGCCTGTTCATCGAGAACGTCGCGACGACCGCGCAGGTCGCGCGCGAATCAGGCCTGCCGTTCTGGGGCATCGTGCTGCTCACGCAGCACGGACCGTTCCGCGCGGTGGACGACGGGCTCCTCTCCTGGCAGGTCGCGCAGTGGCTCTCGTACGGTGCGCGCGGCATCGGCATCTTCACCTACTGGACGCCGGCACCGGACCCGAACGAGAACTGGACCTACGGGATGATCCACTGGGGCACGGGCGAGCGATCGCCGCACTACGAGCGCGTGCGCTCGCTGAACCAGATCGTGCGCCCGATCGGCGAGACGCTCGCGGGCCTCACGTGGCTCGCCACCGAGCATGCGGGCGGCGTGCCGCTCGGCGGCACCGCGTTCGCGCCGGATCCGCTCGTCGCCAGGGTCCAGGGTCGCGCGACGCTTGGCGAGTACGCCTCTCCCGAGGGTCGGCCGTATCTCTTCGTCGCGAACCGCGACTCGTCGCTCGCCCAGACGATCGCGGTGGACCTGGTCGGGGAGCGCACCGTTGAGTCGCTCGGGCCGACGGGCGAGTGGTCCACGTTCCCGAGCACACCCACCGAGCACGGCCGGCGCGTCGAGATCACCTGCGCGCCCGGAGGTTTCGCGCTCTTCCGCCTGGGCGGCGGTTGCGACGCGCTCGTCAGCGGCGGCTGTCGCGCCTCGCTCGATGCCGCGCCGGAACCGGCGCGGGGGAGCGTGCGATTCTCGGCGCAGCGCGTCTCGGGGGTCTCGACGCTCAGCATCGTGGATGCGAGCGGTCGCCGCGTGTGGTCGCACTCGCTCGGCGGCGAAGCTCCGGTCTACACGTGGGACGGCCGCGACCAGCACGGGCAGCGCGTCGTCCCCGGCATCTACTGGGCGCGGCTCGAAGACGACCGCGGCGCGGTCGTTCGCCGCTTCACCTGGCTTGGTCGCTCGTGACCGCGCGGACCGGGCCGGGAAACGCAGCATGCAGGCCGGATCGGTGAGCGCGCGCATCCCGACGCGCGAGCGCTGGTCGTCCATCGCGGCCGTGTCGCGCGCGGTGATCGCGTGCGAGCGCTGCCCGCGGCTCCGCTCCTACTGCACGATGATCGCGCGCGTGAAGCGGCGTGCGTATCGCGACCAGGAGTACTGGGGCCGGCCGATCCCCGGCTTCGGCGACGTCCGCGCCCGGCTCATGGTCGTCGGGCTCGCGCCGGCCGCGCACGGCGCCAACCGCACCGGGCGCATGTTCACCGGCGACTCGAGCGGCGACTGGCTCTACGCGGCGCTCCACCGCGAGGGCTTCGCGGCGCATCCCGAGAGCATCTCGCGCCACGATCGCCAGAAGCTCACCGACTGCTACATCACGGCCGCGGGGCGTTGTGCGCCGCCCGACAACAAGCCGACGCTCGAGGAGCTCGCGAACTGCCGGCCCTATCTCACGGCGGAGGTGGGGCTGCTTGAGCGCGTGCGGGTCGTGCTGACGCTCGGTCGCATCGGGCACGAGTCGTGGCTGCGCGCGAGCGGCTGGTGGGAGAAGCTGCCGCCGCGCGAGCGTCCGCGCTTCGGACATGGCGCGGAGGCGACGCTTCCTGATGGGCGCGTATTGCTCGCGAGCTTCCATCCGAGCCGACAGAACACGCAGACCGGCCGGCTCACGCGCGCGATGTGGCATCGCGTGTTCGAGCGGGCGCGTGAGTTGGTTGGGCGGAGCCCGCGTTGAGCGCCACACGGTTCGCCACGCACCGCCGCGTGCTCGACATGGACGGCTACCAGTGGACGGTGCTGCTCGCGGCGTGGCTCGGCTGGGGCTTCGACGTGTTCGACGGACTGCTGTTCAACTTCGTCGCGCCCAACTGCGTGCCGACGCTGCTCGGCCTGACGATCGGGAGTCCCGAAGCGAAGGCGGCGACGCTCCAGTGGACCGGCGCGCTCACGTCACTGCTGCTCGTGGGCTGGGCGGCCGGCGGCATCCTGTTCGGCCGCGTCGCCGACCGCATCGGCCGCACCCGCACGCTGCTGCTCACCATGCTGCTCTACTCAGTGGGGACCGCGGCGTGCGCGGTCGCGCCGAACCTGGCGTGGCTCGCGCTCTTCCGCCTGGTCGCGAGCCTCGGCATCGGCGGGGAGTGGGCGGCGGGCGCCGCGATGGTGGCGGAAGTGGTGCCCGAGCATCGGCGCGTCGAGGCCGGCGCGCTGCTCTACACGTCGTCGCCGCTGGGATTGTTCCTCGCCACGTTCGTGACGTGGCAGATCCAGGGCGTGCACATGAACTCGCAGCCCGAGACGGCCTGGCGCTATGTGTTCCTGTGCGGGTTGATTCCCGCCGCGGCGGCGATTGCGCTGCGGCTGTTCGTTCGCGAGCCCGAGCGCTGGTCCCGCGTCGCGTCGGACACGGCGCCACCCCGGCTTCGCGAGCTGTTCGCGCCCGCGTATCGCAAGCTCACGCTCTCCGGGCTCGCGATGTCGGTGGTGGCGCTCATCACCTGGTGGAGCTGCAACGCGTTCATGCCGATCGTGGCCACCGGGCTCGCCGCCGCCACGTCCGCCGCGCGCGGACTCGAGCCGGCCGCGGCGCGCACGCTGGGCGAGAGCTGGAAGGCCATCGCCACCAACTCGTTCAATCTGGGTGGGCTCCTGGGGACGCTCCTCACCGTGCCGCTCGCCAAGCGCGTCGGTCGCCGCTCCATGTACGCCATCTACTTCCTGTGCGCCGGGATCGCGGTGATGGCCGCGTTCGGCCTGCCGCTCGAGAACCATACGCGGCTCTACATGTACTTCTTCATCGGCCTCACCGTGTTCGGCGTGTTCGGGAGCTTCACCTACTACCTGCCTGAGCTGTTCCCGACACGCCTGCGCGGCACCGGTGCGGGCTTCTGCTACAACGCGGGCCGGGTCATCGCCGCGGTGGGACCGTTCGTGGTGGGCGGCGTCGCCGGGCGCGGAATCGATGCGCTCGCCTCGGCGCTCGCGGTGCTGTTCTGGGTGGGCGCGGTGCCGCTCGCGGGACTGCTGCTGTTGCCGTTCGTGGTCGAGACAAAAGGGCGCGCGCTCTCCGACTGAACTTGAGACGCACGCTGTGCTACGACTCGCATGAGACTTCGCACGAACACTGGACGCCAGGTCGTTCGCCCGAGCGCGATTGGCGGTTAGCAAGACTCGGCGCGTGAGATCGAGTGAGGTCGCCGGAACGAATCCGGTTGACGTGAGCACACGCATCGGTCACCTTGCGCGCGACATCTCCTGGGTGCCCCGCACGACGCGGGGGAAAAGGGAAGCGGGTGAGAATCCCGCGCGGTCCCGCCACTGTGATGGGTGAGGCGCCTCCGATCGCCACCGGATCCGATCCGGGAAGGCGGATGCGCCGCCGGAAGAAACGCCGTGAATCGCGGCGAATCGGAAGGCAAGCCCTCAGTCAGGAAACCTGCCCGGGAGCCAAGCACCCGACGCCTCGAGTGACAGGCGCGCTGGGACGGCCGTTGGCGGCCCCGGTGCGAGGCTCTTCGCGTCGGGGCCATTCGATTCAGGCGCGAAGGACGCCATGATCGAGACCCTGACGGCACTCTTGCTCACCTTCGCGGCCCCGGCCGCGTCCCATCTGCGCGTGCGCGACACCTTGGCTTCGCTCCCCGACTCGGGGGCGGTCGCCGAAGAGTCCGACACCTCGCTTCACGCCGTGTCGCGTACGCCAGACCTTCCCGCACCGGTGGTGATGCTGCCGCCCGTGCGCGTGGACGCGCTGCTCGATCGCGCCCGCCGCCGCGCGCCCACCGCGTTCGTCACCACGCTGCTCGCGAACCGGGGCGATCGCGCGATCGTCTCACTCCCCGACGCGCTCGTCGAAGCTGCCGGGCTCCGCGTGACGCAGTACGGCGGCATGGGAGCGTTCTCCACCATGTCGCTGCGCGGCGCGCCGCCGGGACAGGTCACCGTGCTTCTCGATGGCGTCCCGCTCACGTCGGCCTCGCACGGGGTGGTGGATCTCTCGGGGATCCCCGCAACCGCCATCGAAGCGATCGAAGTCTACCGGGGCGCGTCGCCCGCGTCGCTCGCCACGCCCGCCCCGGGCGGCGCCGTGAATCTGCTCACGCGCACGAGCGGCGACGTGCGCGAGCTGCGGCTTGGCACGGGCTCGTTCGGCACCTCCGAGGCGCAGGGAACCTACGGCGATCGCCGCGGCGCGTGGTCGTGGCTCGCGCATGGCGGCTGGCAGGGGAGCGACGGCGACTTTCGCTACATGGACGACAACGGTACGCCGCTCGAGCCCGGAGACGACGCGAAGGTGCGCCGCGTGAACGCGCGATTCGATGCCGCCACCGCACTCGCGCGTGGCGTGTGGGCGCCCAGCGAGCGGTTCCAGAGCTCGGCCCGCGTCGAGTTCTTCCGGCGCGGCCAAGGCGTGCCCGGCCTGGGGGCGACGCACGCGCTGACAGCGCGCTACGCGAACGAGCGCTGGCTGGCGACGAGCGAAACGCACGCGCGCTTGTCGCCCAGGGCGCCGACGCTGCTGGCGCGCACGCACGTTTCGCGCGAATGGAGCCGCCTGCGCGACACGGCGGGCGAGCTGGGCTACGGGCGCGTGGACACGCACGAGCGATTCGACGAAGCCGCCGTGTCGCTGGAAGCCGCGAGCCCCTCGCAGTGGTCGTGGTTTGCGTTCGAGAGCGGCGCGTCGTTGCGCGCCGAGGGCGCCCGTCCCGCCGCGCCCACCGCGGGGCTCACCGATCCGCCGCCGAGTCACCGCGACACGCGTGCGGCCTGGGTCGGCGCGCGGCTCGGCGAAGCCGAGGGCCGCTGGCTCCTGACCGCGACGCGTCGCTGGGACCGGCAGGACGAGTCTGTGCGCGACACGCGCTCGACAGGCTCGGCGCGTGTGCGTGACACCGACCGCACGCTCGATGCGCCGCAACTCGGCGCGCGCGTGCGGCTCGGCTTCGGCGTGGAGCTCAGAGGGAACTGGTCGCGTTCGAACCGCGCCCCTGACTTCGACGAGCTGTTCGGCATCGATGGCGCAGTGACGGGGAATCCCACGCTCGTCCCCGAGCATGCCGAAAGCTGGGACGCCGGCGTGGCCTGGACCGCGCGCTGGGCGGGCGTCCAGTGCACGGCCGACTGGTCGCATCACGCGACGCACGCACACGACCTCATGCTCTACGAGCCCAGCTCGCCACGCGGGGCGCGCCCCGTCAACGTCGGCCGCGCGAGACTCTTCGGCGAGGAGACGTCGCTCCGTGTGTCATGGCGCGCGCTCGAGCTCTCGGCCTCGACGGCCTGGCTCTCGGCCACCGATCGGAGTGGGATCTCGTTCTACCAGGGTCGCCGGCTGCCGCAGCGCGCCGAGCGCCAGTCGTACGCGCGAGCGTCGTGGGCCGCGCGCGGGTGGACCGCGAGCGCCGAAGTAGAGTACCTGGGCGACACCTATCTCGATCGCGCGAACTTCACGCGCGCGCCGTCGCGCACGCTGGTCGGCGCTGCGCTCGGCCGGCGTTTCGGCCGCTTCGGCGTGCTCGCCGAAGGACGCAACCTCGGCGACCGGCTGGCGCAGGACGTCGCCGGGTTCCCGCTCCCGGGTCGCATGCTGCTCGCGTCGCTCTCGCTGGACCTGGGGGAGGGCCCGCACTAGCCCCGCCGGCCCGCCGGTCACGCCAAACATCCCGTCACGCACCCTTCGCTCGACATCCGCCTCGCATCCTTCCGGAGGACACCTTGACCCGCCCGTTCCGCACCGCCGTCGCGCTGGTCACTCTTTCGCTCGCCGCAAGCCTCGCCGCCGCGCCCGTGGCACTCGCCGCGCGCGCCTACGTCGTGGAGTCGGACTTCGCCACCGGCTCGTGCGGCAGTGTCAACGCCGCGACCAAGCAGGCCACGTGCAACGTGGCGTCCGTCCACTCCGACGCTCGCGTGCGCTGGTACGACGGTCGCGTCTACGTGATCAACCGCTTCGGCGCCGACAACATCCAGGTGCTCAACGGCACGACGTACGCGCTCATCAAGCAGTTCACGGTGGGGAACGGCTCCAATCCCTACGACATCGCGTTCGCATCGCCGACCCGCGCGTACGTGACGCGCTACGAATCCACGGACCTGTGGATCGTGGATCCCACGACCGGTACCCACACCGGGACCGTGTCACTCGCCGGCTTGGCCGACGCGGACGGCGTGCCGGAGATGGATCACCTGGAAATGGTCGGGCCGCTGCTGTTCGTGTCGCTCCAGCGCGTGAACCGCAATGCCGGCTTCCAGCCCACGGACTCGTCGCTCGTGGCCGTGGTGGACACGCGCACCAACGCGCTCGTGGACTGCGACCCCGCGATCTCCGGCGTGCAGGGCATCCTGCTGCCGCGGACGAACCCGGTGACGCCGTTCGTGTTCGACGCGCCGCGCACGCGGCTCTACCTGGGCTGTGCCGGATTCTATGGCCAGCCGGACGGCGGCATCGTGCGCGTGGACCCCGCCTCGCTCGTCGCGGACGGCGTGGCGGCATCAGAAGACTCGCTCGGAGGTGACGTGCTCGACCTCGCCTGGCATGACGATGCGCGCGCGTACGCGATCGTGTCCGACGCCTCGTTCAACACCCGGCTCATCCGCTGGTCGCCCGTGACCGGCCGGCGCGCCGCCACGCTCTACAACCCGGGCGGGTTCTCGCTCGCGGACGCGGAGGTGACACCCGACGGCGGCGAGGTCTGGGTGTGCAACTCCAGCTTCGGTTCGCCCGGGATCCGGGTGTTCTCGTGCGCCACGGACCTCCAGCTGGGCGGGGCTATCACCTGCACGCTGCCTCCCCAGGGCATCACGTTTGACGCCGCTACAGGACAGGTGGCGGGAGTGAACCCCCCGGAGCCCCGCCTCTCGCTGGCGCCGCCTTACCCGAACCCCACCCGCGAGCCGGTTCAGCTCGCCTGGTCCGCCCCCGAGGCGGGAGAGGTGCGACTTGAGATCCTCGACGTCTCCGGCCGCCGCATCCGCGGGTGGACGCTCACCGCGACCGCACCTGGCGTGGGGAACGTGAGCTGGGACCTGCGGGATTCGGCGGGTCAGCGCGTCGCTCCCGGCGTCTACCTGGCGAGTGTCCGAGGCGTCCGGAGCTCCGTGTCGAAACGCGTGCTGGTGCTCCGGTAGAGGCGAACCGGCCAGTCGCGGCGGGGCCTCGAGGCCGCGAGCAAAGAGAGTGGAGTCTCGCCGAGGAAATCGCTTGGTCCCCACCCGGACCTGCCCCACAATCATCGGTGGGCTGCCGCCGCGCGGGCCCTTCAGTTGCGCGGTGGCGCCCGCATCCGACGAGCCCGTCGGATGACCGGGAGAGCGTCGGAGTGAGCCCCTGACCCGCTTCGATGCGCGACTCGAGGGGCTGGCCACGGCCAGCCCCTCGTCGATTGCAGGGCCGAGCGTTCGGCCGGCACCATGCGCGTTCTTGTGCGCCACCCGCCCGGAGGATCCTTGAGGCTCGCCGCCGTCTCGTCGTTCCTGATGGTCCTGATCGCGCTGCTCGCGTACCCGGCCTCGGCGGCTCCCGTGGGGGCGCCGGCACCGGCGGCGGCGCACGACACGCTGGCCATCTCGATCCAGGAGGTACCGCTGCCGCGCGACGTCCTTGCCGAGGCGCGCGCGGGCTTCACTCCGGAGAATCGCGAATACCAGCGGCTGCGCATCACATTCTACCTGGTGTCACCGCTGCTTGGCGTTCTCGCCGGCGTGCTGCTCCTGTACACCGGGCTCTCGCAGCGCTTCCGCGACCTGGCGCTCGCGCGCGCGAAGAGGCGCTGGGGGCGCGTGCTCGTGTTCTTCACGCTCTACATGCTCGCCATGTTCGTGGTGTTGTTCCCGCTCACCTGGCTCGAGGGCTACGCGCTCGAAAAGCGCTTCGGCTTCATGACGCAGACCGCCGGCGCGTGGTTCCTGGACCAGGTCAAGTCGCTCGCATTCCAGGTCGTGGCCGTGGGCGTGGTGCCGGTGCTGGCACTCGCTTGGCACGCCGTGGAATCGAGCCCGCGTCGTTGGTGGCTGTGGCTCGCGATCGGCACGCTTCCCGTGATGCTGGCGAGCGTCGTGCTGCAGCCGCTCGTGTTCGATCCGCTGTTCAACAAGTTCGCTCCGCTGCGCGACATCGAGCTTCGCGACCGGATCCTTGCGCTGGGCGCGCGCGCGCACGTGCCCGCCCGGAACGTGTACGAAGTGGACATGAGCGCGCGCACGACCAAGGTGAACGCTTACGTGAGCGGCTTCGGGGCGTCGCAGCGCATCGTGCTGTGGGACACCACGCTTCGCGGGCTCGCGCACGACGAGATCCTGTTCGTGATGGGCCACGAGATGGGGCACTACGTGCTGCAGCACGTGTGGAAGGGCGTACTCCTCACGTCCGCCGGGGCGTTCGCGGCGTTCTGGCTGGTGTCGTGGCTGGTGCGCGCCGCGCTACGCGTGTTCGGCGAGCGCTGGCGCGTGCACGAGGCGGGCGATCTCGCCGTGATGCCGCTCGTGTTCGCCATGCTGAGCCTGGTGAGCTGGCTCGGTGCTCCCATCACGAACGCCGTCTCACGCCGCATCGAACACGAGGCCGACGTCTACGCGCTGGAGCTGACGCACGACAACGATGCCGGTGCGCGCTCGTTCCTGGCGATGGCACGCGGCAATCGCAGCGATCCGGAACCCGCGGGCTGGGTGAAGCTCCTGCTCTACACGCACCCGCCGCTCGGCGAGCGCATCCGCTTCGCGCTGGAATACCGGCCGTGGGAACACGGCCAGCCGAACCGGGCGTTCCGCGAGCGCTGAGCCGGCGTCAGCGCGGCCGGCCCTTCCACCACAGCGCGAACATCGCCAGCGCGTAGAGCATCTGCGAGCGGTCGGCGCGGCCGGCGCGGTGCTCCTCGAACAGCGCCGCCACCGCGCGCGGTTCGAGCGCGCCCGCGTCGTCGGCGCCCGACTCGCGCCACACGTTCTCGGCGTAGGCCCCGAGATCGCCACGCACCCAGCGCGCGAGCGGCACCGCGAAGCCCTGTTTCGGCCGGTCGAGTATGCCGGGCGGGAGCCACGGTTCCACGGCCCGGCGCACGAGGTACTTGCCCACGCCGCCGCGGAGTTTCAGTTCCACGGGAACCGTGGCCGCGAACTCCACGAACGCGTGGGACAGGAACGGCACACGCACCTCGAGCGAGTGCTGCATGCTGGCGCGGTCCACCTTGGTGAGCATGTCGTCCGGCAGGCGGACGACCGTGTCGGCGTAGAGCAGGTTCTCGACCGGGTCGCTCGAGACACTCGCCGGGAAGTACGCGGCCGCGAGGCGGTCGAGCTCGTCGCCGGCCTCGAGCCGCGCGCTGAACTCCGGCCGGTAGAGGGCGGCCCGCACCGCGCGTGGCGCGAGCTGGTACTTGCTGAAGAATCGCTGGAACGTGCCCGGGAGCCGCGCGTCGGCGGTGATCTTGGCGAGGCGCTGCCGGAGGTAGTTCCAGCGCGCGATCGGCAGTGGCGGCAGCGCCGCCAACACGCCGGCCAGCGCGAACAGTGGCCGGCGCGTGGCGATCAACCGTTCGTTCCAGTGCCGTTCGTAGCCCGCGAACAGCTCGTCGCCGCCGTCGCCGCTCATCGCCACCGTGACCTGCTCGCGGGCGAGCCGCGAGACGTACCAGGTGGGGATCGCCGACGGGTCGGCGAACGGCTCGTCGTAGGCGGACGCGAGCCGCGGCAGGATGGTGGCCGCGTCGTCCAACTCGACACGGCGCTCGGTGTGGCGGCAGCGGAGGTGCTCGGCAACACGGCGCGCGCACGGCGCCTCGTCGTGCGCGGCATCGGAGAAACCGATCGTGAACGTGCGCACGGGTTCGCTCATGACGCGCTGCATGGCCGCCACGACCGCCGACGAGTCCACACCTCCGGAAAGGAACGCGCCGAGCGGCACGTCGCTCTGGAGGTGGCGCCGCACGCACTGCGTGAACGTGTCGCGGAAACGCTCGATCCATTCGGACTCGCGCGCCGACGGGGCCGGCCGGTACGCAAAGCGCCAGAATCGCGTCAGGCGCGGTTCACCCTCGGGCTCGAGCTCCAGCGCGCAGCCCGGCTCGAGCTTGGTGACCTCGGCGTAGATGGTGTTCGGCGCGAGCACGTGGCCGAACGCGAAATACTGGTCCATGGCGCGCGGATCGGGCGTGAACCGAAGCCCGGGCACCGGGACCAGTGCCTTTATCTCGGAGGCCCACGCGAGCCCGCCGTTCTGGAAGGACAGGTGCATCGGCTTGATGCCGAGCGGGTCGCGCGCAAGGTGGAGCGTTCGCGTATGCCGGTCCCAGAGCGCCACGCCGAACATGCCCTCGAGCCGCGCCCACACACTCGGGCCCCATTGCTGGAAGCCACGCAGGATGCTCTCGGTGTCCGAGTTGGTGCGGTAGCGGTGGCCCAGGCCTTCCAGCTCGGAACGGAGCGCGGGGTGATTGAAGATCTCGCCATTGAACGTGACAGCGTAGCGGCCGTCCTCGCTCAGCATCGGCTGGTGACCACCGGCCACGTCCACGATGGAGAGCCGCCGCATGGCGAAGCCGAAGTCACCCTCGGCGAGCACGCCCTGGTCGTCGGGCCCGCGGTGGACGATCGTGTCGCACATGGCGCGCAGCACGGTCTCCGCGACCGGCCGGCCTCCGCGCGCGTACCACCCTGCGATGCCGCACATCAGCGACGCCCCTTCCGGCGCGCGCGCGCCTCGTCGTAGACCGCGAGCACACGCTGCGCCACGGTCTCGACCGAGAGCGTGCGCGCGAGCACCTCGCGACCGTTCGAGCGCCGCGCCGCCGCGAGCACCGCCGCCGCGGCGTCGGCGATCGCGTCGGCCGTGCGCGGCACGATGTGCGACGGTGACACCTCACGCAGCCGCTCGGCGCAGTCGCCGACCGGTGAAGTCACGATCGGCAGGTTCACGGCCATCGCCTCCTTCACGACGTTCGGCGAGCCCTCG
>JAHFBW010000002.1 GCA_023249845.1 Candidatus Eiseniibacteriota bacterium | reverse complement strand
CTCGGGAGGGCCGCTGGATGAGTCGAGCAAGGTTGGCATGGGTCGCCGTCGTCGGGTTCTGCATCTTCCATGGCGCCGCTCGAAGCGCTCCGCTTATGGGCGTGACTCGCATCCGGCCCGAGACATCGGCCTGCGTCACTTTCCGACAGGAAGTGCGCGTCGGCGAGCGCCTGCTGATCGTTCTGTTCGCGCCACCACGGGTCGTCGACGGCGTCGTGAAGGAACGCAACGAGGGATCCTGCAATCCGAACATCGAGCAGCCCGGAATCGGCTACGAAGTGACCCTGCGCCACTCGATCGGCCAGGAGAACGAGCTCGGTATCGCGGTTCTCGACCCGAGCGCCCAAGCCGTCTATGCCGACGGGGAGTTCGTGATGAACACGAAGGGCGCGACAACCCCCTTGTCATTCCGGACCTGTTCGAGCAATGAAGGGATCCACCTCTCGACGTGGAGAGGTAATCGCCGCACTTGGCACGAGTACTGGTATCTCGATCAGGATCTCGAGCCCACCTGCACGGACGAGGAGGCGAGGGAGTAGTACCGCGCGCGTCGAGCCGTGAGCCCGTCGAGGCGCTTCGCCTCACCGCTTCTCGAGTCCCGTTCGCTTCCGGATCCAGGTCGAGATCAGTTCCAGCGCGGCGGGCGCGAGCGTCTCCTCGATCTGGCCGTACTCGCCCATCGTGCACGTGCGGCACGTCTGGAACAGGTGGTTGAGCCCGGGGAGGGTGAGGAGCGTGATGTCCTTGTTCCCGCCCGCGCGCAGCGCCTTCTCGAGGCCGGCGAGGTTCTCCTTCGCCACGACCTGGATGTCCTTGTCGCCATTGATCGCGAGCACGGGACAACGGATGCGCTGGAGATCGGGCGCGGGGTCGTGGACTAGGAAGTAGCGAAACCACGGCGACCAGATCTGGCGGAACGCGGAGGTCACGAGTCCCTCGCGATCGACTCCCGCCGCGGCGCCGCCCATCGATCCGAGCTGCGCGTCCACGAGTCGACGCACCGCGGCAAGGACGGCCGTGCTGTCGCCGGAGCGCACGGCTGCGTAGGCTGCACGCACCTCGGCGATCTCGCGCGCGAGCGCATCCTCGCCGCTCACGTACGGTCGCCGGACCGCCATGTTCTGGAGGATCATGAGCGAGTCGCCGCGAAGCCCGGGCCCGGCGAGCAGCACGACGAACGCGATGGCTTTTCGCTGTGTTGTGACGAGTGGCGCGATCAGCCCGCCCTCGCTGTGGCCGACGAGCCCGATGCGCTTGGCGGCGATGTCGGGGCGCTTCGCGAGCCAGTCCACGCCGGCGACGATATCGCCTGCGAAGTCCCCGCTCGCGGCGCCGGCCTGCTTGCCCGTCGATCCGCCGACCCCGCGATCGTCGAGCCGCAACACTGCGATGCCATTGCGCGTCAGGTGATCCGCCAGCACGCGGAACGGGCGATGCGCGAACACGGTCTCGTCGCGGTCTTGGCCGCCCGATCCGGTGATGAGGATCGCGGCAGGGAAGGGCCCCTTGCCGCGCGGCACGGTGAGCGTGCCGGCGAGCGTCACGCCGGGAGCGCGCGGGTTCTCGAACGCGACCGCGAGCGTGTCGTAGGGATAGGGTGGCACGATGCGCTGCGTACGCACGGGCTCCGCGGGCGCGCTGGTGCGGGCGAGGACCAGGGGCATGGACTGGCCGAGCTGGCTCCAGGTGCCATGCAGCGTGTCGCCGGTGGCGTTCATGCGCGCCGCGTAGCCTCCGCCGGCTGCGTGAAGCGAACATCGGAGCGAGTCGCCCGCGAACGCGAGCGAGTCGAGCCGCAGGCCCATCGCGCCCTGGTCGGGACTGTCGAGCGTGCCCGCGAGCGAGCCGTCGTCCCTGCGCTCGACATGGAGCACGAGCCGCACCATGCCCTGGAGCGAGCCCTGCCAATGGCCGACGGGATCACGCTCCGCCGCGCGCACGCTGCGACAGCCCACGATGCACGTCAGGGCGACGGCCGCGAAGAGGAGCCTGCGCTTCATCCCGCGAGCGTGGCGCATCCGTGCGCCCGCCACAACCGCGGAAGGGAGACTGGCTAGAACGCCACCGTCACGCCGAACTGTGGCTCACCTTCCGTCCCGGCGCGGAAGATCGGCGCCGTCCTCGCCCGCGGGGTCGAGGGCTCCGCAGGGACCGCGCCCGAGGGCGGCGTCGAAGCGCTGATGTGATGCAGCAACGCAAGCGTCATGGACGTGGCGCCGATCGCGAGCTGCGCGAGCCCGGTGTCACGCAAGTGGCCATCGTGGAAGATGTCCGCGAGCCCCAGGGCGAGCGGCGGCGTCGCGGCGAGAACGCCGAACGTCCGCACCTGGCGCTGCTCCGCCAGGGGTCCGCGCGTGTGCAGGTTCATGTAGATCGCCGGCAACGCGAGTCCCAACGACAGCAGCACGCCGGTCGTCATGACGCCGTCCTCTGGCGTCCCGTCGTCACGCGGCTTCTCGGGAGGCACCAGCGGATCGTATTGCGGCTGGATGAGCGCCGCCTCCGCGACATCGAGCCCGGAGGTCGCGAGCCAGCGCTGGAGCTCGGCGTCACCCGCGAGCTCGCGGACGGTGGCGAGGTTGCGCGTCGCCGCGATCCTCGCGACGAGCGCGCCACCACCCGAACGCTCGATGAGGTGCGCCATCGCACAGCGCGTCTCGTGCCGATCCACGAAGATCGGCGTGAACCGCGCGAGCTGGCCTTCGTTGCGCGGGAAACGCCCGGCCCGGTCGTAGTCTTGGAGCAGCGCGATCAGGTGACGGCGGTTCGCCTGAAGCGTCGCGCTCCAGCCCGACACGTCACGTGCCTCGAGCTGGTGGAGCACGCGCGCGAAGTGTGCGTGCAGGCGCGCGGACTCGCGGCCGGCGAAGCTCGCGTCCCGGGACGCGACAGCGAGAAGAAGTGCGCCCAGGGCGAACCCCAGGGCCCAAGCGAACAGCAACCGGATCCGAACCATGCAGAACCTCCTCGGCACCCGGTCGCGGTCGTCCGGCGCCGCGCCGGACGGGTCGATTCTGCTCCCGCACAGGACGCCATGTCCACGATCCCGTTGCAGGCCTCTCGGGCCGGATCGTCGGGGCGCAGCGCCGGGCGCGGCGACCCGGGCGCGCAGCGAGGAGGCCACCGAAGCGGCGGCGAACATGCAGTCCCGCGCGGTTCCCATCCTGGACGCTCGCGGCCTTTTCCTGTCGCGTTCGGGACGCGGCCGAGCTAGCGTGAGCGGGGCGCTGGTCGCAGCTCGCCGGAGGTGCCGGTGCCATGACTCGCTCTCACACGCAGAACCCGTCGGCCGACGCCCCCACGCAGGCCGGAGCCTCGGGCTTCCGCTCGCCGCCCGGTGTCGGGCCCGCGTCGCCGATCCCTGCGAGGGTCCGCCTCGACCTGGGCGCGATGAGCGACCGCGGCCGCGTGCGGCCCTCGAACCAGGACGGGTACATGGTCTGCCGCCTGGGGCGCACCCTCGATCGGCTTCTCTCGAACCTTCCCGAGCAGGCGCTCGCGGCGCGCAGCGAGGAGGCGGGCCACATCCTCATGGTGGCCGACGGGATGGGCGGCGAGGCTGGCGGTGAGGTGGCGAGCTCCACCGCGCTCACGTCGGCGATCCAGCAGATCCTCGCGGCGCCGCGCTGGGCGCTGCGTCTCGACGATCCAGCCACGCGCGAGCGCGAGATCGAGCAGATGTGGGAGCGCGGACGCGGTTATCTCGCGGGCATCCACGCGGCGGTGAAGCAGCGGGCGGAGGCCGAGCCGGAGCTCGCGGGCATGGGGACGACATTCACGGCCGCGTTCACGGTCGGCTGCGATCTCTTCCTCATCCACGTCGGTGACTCGCGTGCCTACCTGTGGAGCGACGGCGAGCTCCAGCGCATCACCCGCGACCAGACGCTCGCGCAGCACTATGTAGACCTCGGCATGCTGCAGGAGGATGATCCCGCGGCGCGGCGCTACCGCCACGTGCTCACGCAGGCGGTGGGAGGGCCGCAGGACGAGTTGCAGGCCAGCCTGCACGCGCTCCGCGTGGCGGACGGCGATCGCGTGCTGCTCTGCACGGACGGGCTCACGAACGAGATTCGCGACGACGAGATCGCCGGGTTCCTCGGCCGCGACGCCGCAAGCCAGGACGTGTGCGACGCGATGCTCGCGCTCGCACTCGAGCGCGGGGCGCACGACAACGTCACCGCGGCGCTCGCGCGCTTCCACGTGGAGGCGAAGCCGCGCGGCTGAAGCCGCTAGCTGTCGCCCACGCGCACGAGGTTGAAGAACTCCTCGTTCGTCTTGGTGCGGCCCAGGCGATCCACCAGCTTCAGCATGGCCTCCTGCGGCGGCATCTGCACCAGGATGCGGCGCAGCGCCTGGAACGTGGAGAGCTGGTTCGGCGCGATCAGCTTCTCCTCCTTGCGCGTGCCGCTCTTCGGGATGTCGATCGCGGGGTAGATGCGGCGTTCCGCCAGCTCGCGCGACAGGAACAGCTCGGAGTTTCCGGTGCCCTTGAACTCCTCGAAGATGATCTGGTCCATGCGCGAGCCGGTGTCCACGAGCGCGGTCCCGATGATCGTGAGCGAGCCGCCGTTCTCGATCTTTCGGGCCGCACCGAAGATCTGGCGCGGGGACTGCATGGCGTTCGAGTCGAGGCCGCCCGACATCGTGCGTCCGCCGTTGCCGGCAGCCGCGTTGTAGGCCCGCGCGAGACGCGTGATGGAGTCGAGCAGCAGCACGACGTCCTTGCCCGCGAGCACCTCGGCCGCCACCTTCTGCATGGCGATCTCGGCGGTCTCGATGTGCTCGTCCACGCTCATGTCGCTCGAGGCGGCGATGACCTCGGCCGGCGTGTTGCGCTTGAAGTCGGTGACCTCCTCGGGACGCTCGTCCACGAGCAGCGCGTACACCTTGACGTCGGGGTGATTGTGCGCGACGGACGCGGCGATGGCCTGCAGGATTCGTGTCTTGCCGGCCTTCGGCGGCGCCACCAGCAACACGCGCTGGCCGCGGCCGATGGGGGCGATCAGGTCGATCGCGCGCCCGGTGATGCGATCGCCGTATGGCGGATCGCCCTGGCCCGCCGGCAGCTCCATGATGAGCCGCTCGGTGGGATCCAGCGCGGCGCCGGCGTTCTGAAGCTCCTTGAGCAACTCGAGCCCGGGGCGCTGCGGCCGGCCGCGATGATCGCCGCCGCCTCCACCACCGTCTCTTCGCCGGCGTCCGCGCCGGCCTCCGCCCTGGTTGAAGGGCTGCTGGTAACCACTGCCTTGCTGTTGCTGCATTTCACCACCTTGCTGACGGCCGTTGCGCGGCCGGCGACGGCGGCGGCGTCCGCCACCCTGTCGTCCGTAACCGCGGTCGTAGCCGGGACCCGGTGTGCCATTGGGTCCGGAGTAGCCGCCTGCGGGCGCGGCCGGAGGTATCGAGGGGTCACCCATCGGGGGACCGCCTCCGGGCGGCGCCGAGTAGTCGGCGGGAGGGCCAGCCTCGTAAGGGCTGGCGGGGGGGTCGTACGGTGTTCCTTCGGGGGCGGCGCCCGACTGCGGCGGCTCCTGTGGGCGCATGCCGCGGGGGCGGCGACGACGTGGTCTCATGAGTTTCCTTCCGGCGCGCACTCGTCGTGCGCCGGGGTGGACCTGTGCGCAGTGTGGCGTGAGTGCGCCATGCGCTGCGCGGTGGAACCGGGTGAGCGCCTCCGGGGCGATGGCCGTGAGTCGCTCACGGTGCACCGCACGCGCGGACGCTGCGCGCTCGACCTGCTAGGTGCCGATGGGCGGCTCTTCGGCTCGCCCCGGCGTCACCGGTGCCCGTTCGGCAACTCGGTGGGGATTCGTTCGGCGTTCAGGTCCGTGTCGAGCGGCGACTGACGCCATGGGCCTCGGCCTTCTGTTCCACGGCCACAGGCTACAGGCGCGGAACCTACACGCTCGTCCACCGTCGCGCCAATCGAAATGAACTGGGCGCGGTTCGCGGATCGAGCCGGTCGCGGCGGAGCGAATCAAGGTCGCGGCGACTGCATTGCCGCGGCTCCACCGAGCAGAAGGTGACAAAAAGAGTATCGGCGGGTTCCCGCCGGAAATCAAGTGGGTGTTTTTGCGGTGGCCGAGAACGCCGTGTCAGGCCTTGTCGGGCGAGAACATCGCGATGAACTCGGGATCATCGCGAAGTGAGACGAGATCGGGGTCCTGCCGAGGCCAGTCGCGCATGTAACCGGGCACCCGCCGCGCGGCCTCGTGCAGGAGCTCCATCGCGCGTTGCCGTTCTCCTGCCACCGCCATCGTGCACGCTCCGTTGTAGAGCACGCGGTTGTCGTCGGGCGCGATACGCAGGCACATCTCGACCTGGGCGATCCCGCCGGCGCGGTCCCCGCGGTGGATCAGGCGCTGGCCGAGCAGTGAGCGGGCGTGCACGTTGTCGGGACGTTTGCGCAGCTCCTCGAGCAGCTCTTCGAACAAGCGCTCCTCCGCGCGCTTCGATTCCGCGTCGCGGTGAAGCATCTCGTAGCACATCGCGAGAAAGCTCCAGGCGTTGTAGCGGGCCGTGGGTAGGGCGGTGATGCGCTCGAGGACGGGCAATCCCTTCCCGGGCTCGCCGCGTGCCATGTAGCTCCAGCCCACGAACTCGTTCGCGGTCTGGTGTTCGGGTTCGAGTGCGAGGATGCGCTCGAGCTCGGGGAGTTCACGTGCATGGTCGCCGGCGTAGCGATAGGCGGTGGCGAGCGCGAAGCGGGCCTCGACGAGGTCGGGCTCGAGCGCGAGCGCGCGCTCCGCGAGCTCGCGGGCCATCGACACATCGTCCGTGGATCCCCACCAAGCGAGCACGCGATGCGCATGGCACTCCGCAAGCGCGGCGATCGCCTGTGTGAACTGCGGGTCCAGGTCGACCGCGGCGCGCAGTAGCTGGCCGGCCTGCGTGTTCGCCTCCTTGTACATCGAGTTCATGAGCGCACGGGCCTGCAGGAACAGCTCGTACGCCTCGCGGCTCTTCGTCGGCACCTTCTCGAGGAGCGCCTGCTCCTTCGGTGAGACTGCCACCTGGAGCGCCGTGACGATCTGCTTCGCAACCTCGGCCTGCACCTCGAACAGATCATCGAGCGTGCGGTCGAAGCGTTCGGCCCACAGCGTGTGCCCGTCGCTCGCTCGCACGAGCTGCGCGCTGATGCGCGCGCGCTGGCCGGCGCGGCGGACGCTGCCGCTCAGCACGTAATCCACGCCCAGCTCCCTCGCCAGCGTGCGCGCGGGAACGGCGCGATCGCGGTAGGCCGCCGCCTCATCGCGCGGCGCGACGCGCAGGCCCTTCACGCGGGCGAGGTCCACGATGAGGTCCTCCGCGAGTCCGGACGCGAGATAGCCATCAGCGGAATCCGGACTCATGACCTCGAACGGCAGCACAACCACCGAAGGGAGCGACCGCTTCGCGGGCAGCGGTGGATGGCCGGAGCCGGAGCCGAGGCTCTTCAAGTCGGCGAGCAGGTCCTCGGCGCGCTGGTAACGGAGCGCGGGGTCCTTGCGCAAGAGCTTCGCCACGATGTAGTCGAGCTCGCGTGGCAGTTCGGGGCGGAGCGAGGACGGAGACGCCGGCTCGTGCGTGAGGATGCGGTTCGCCGTGCCCGCCAGCGTGTCGGACGCGAATGCGCGCGTGCCGGTGAGCGTCTCGTGCAGCACGCAGCCCAGCGACCACAGGTCGGAGCGGTTGTCGGCGAGCTGGCCGCGCGCCTGCTCGGGACTCATGTAGAGCGGCGTGCCCACAGAACCGACCGTACGCGTCTGGTCCATCGCGGACTTGATGGAGGCGAGTCCGAAGTCGAGGAGTTTCGCGCCACGGGACGTCCAGATGACGTTCGAGGGCTTCAAGTCGCGGTGCACGATCCCCAACGCGTGCACCTCGGCGAGCGCGTCGGCGATCTGAGTCGCGATCGCGATCGCGGTCGACACCGGGAGTGGGCCCGTCTTGAGCAGGGCTTCAAGTGTCTCGCCCTCCACGCGCTGCATCACGACGTAGGGTCGGTCGTCGGCGATGCCTGCTTCGTACACGGTGACCACAGCGGGATGGTCCACGCTCGCCGCGGCGCGCGCTTCGCGCAGCAGGCGGTCGATCGCGTCGCGCTGGCCGGATTGGTGCGGTGGGAGCAACTTCACCGCCACCTGCCTCGGGAGGTGTAGGTCGTCCGCGAGCCAAACCTCGCCCATGGCGCCGCGTCCCAGCACTTCCTTGAGCTGATAGTGCGAGACCTTGGTGCCCGCCAGTGTCACGACACGTTCTCCTGTCTCGAGGTTGCGATCGAGCGCCCAGTCGTGGGACGGAGCGGTCCCGGCCGCGCGCTCACGCTTTGCTTCGGGGCGTCCAGGCCTGGTCCGCCACGCCGGCACGCGCGTTGGCCGAGCGCGCCATCACGAACAACAGGTCCGCGAGCCGATTGAGCCAGCGCACGAGGTCGGGACGCACGGACTCCGCCGCCGCGAGCGCCGTGACGCGCCGCTCCGCACGGCGGCACACGGTGCGCGCATGGTGAAGCGCCGCCGCCAGCGGCGTGCCGCCGGGCAGCACGAAGTTCGTGAGCGGCGAAAGGCCGGCCTCGAGGCGATCGATCTCGCGTTCGAGCCGCTCCACCTGCGCGCCCTGGACGTGCACGAGCTTCTCGAGCATGGCCGCATCGGTCGTGGCCAGCTCCGCGCCCACGTCGAACAGCGCGGCTTGGAGCGCGGGCACCAGGTCGCCGAACGCCTTGGCGGAATCCTGCGCGTGCACCACGCCGAGCACGGCGTTCAACTCATCCACGCTGCCGTAGGCCTCGACGCGCAGGTGGTGCTTCGGCACGCGGGCCTTGCCGAGAAGCCCGGTGGTGCCGTCGTCGCCCGTGCGCGTGTAGATCTTCATGACCCGCGAGTGTAGCCGGGTGTCTCGCGGGCGTCACACGCCGGCCAGCCGCTCGAGAGCGCAGCCGCGCGCTGCCGTCACGACGGCGCGGGCAACGCCCAGTTGCCCGGACCCTCGATGTGCGGGAGGTTTGAGGACTCACGCGGAGGCCGCGCCATGTTGCTCAAACGCTTCTACGACGACCCGCTCGCCCAGGCGAGCTTCCTGCTTGGTGACATGGAGACGCACGACGCGATCGTCGTGGACCCGAACCGCGACGTGGAGGCCTACCTGCGTGCCGCCGCCGCCGAGAGCTTGAAGATCGTCGCGGTGACGGAGACGCACATCCACGCCGACTTCCTCTCGGGCACACGCGAGCTGGCGAGGCGCGCGAACGCCAGGGCCTGCCTCTCCAACGAGGGCGGCCCCGACTGGAGATACGCGTGGCTCGGCGAGCCGAACGTGGTGGGCTTACGAGACGGCGATTCCATTCGCGCCGGCCGCGTCCGCCTCGACGTGCTCTACACGCCCGGGCACACGCCCGAGCACGTGAGCTTCGTGCTCACCGACGAAGCCGCGAGCCCGGACCCGCTCGGAGTGTTCACGGGGGACTTCGTGTTCGTGGGCGACGTCGGGCGGCCCGACCTGCTCGAGCGCGCGGCGAACATGGCCGGCACCATGGAGAAGGGCGCGCGTGTGCTGCACGCGGCGCTCAAGCGGTTCCGCGAGCGCTACCCGGAGCACGTGATGTTGTGGCCAGGGCACGGGCCGGGCTCGGCGTGCGGCAAGGCGCTGGGCGGCCTTCCGGTCACGACGCTCGCCTACGAGATGCGCACGAACTGGGGCCTCCGGAACGACAACGAGGACGCGTTCGTTCGCGAGGTGCTGGCGGGGCAGCCCGAGCCGCCAGCGTATTTCAAACACATGAAACGCATGAACCAGCACGGGCCCGCGATCCTCGGCGGTTACCGCGAGCCGCCCCGGCTACCCGACGACGGCATCGTCGCCGCCGTCGACCGCGGTGACGCGATCGTGGACGTGCGTCCGACGCGCGATGTCTTGGCAGGCGCCATTCCCGGCGTGCTCGGGATCCCGACCGGCGCTTCGTTCCCGACGTGGGCCGGCTCATTCCTGCCTTACGACCGTTCCATCTCGCTCATCGCGAACGACCTGCCACGTGTCCTGGCGACCGTGCGCCAGCTTGCCATGATCGGCCTGGACGACGTGGCCGGCTGGTACGGCTCCGGCGCGTTCCCGGTGTGGGCGCGCGCGCGCGGGCCGCTCGCGGTGACGCCCATGATCGGCGCCGGCGAGGCGTACGAACGCGCGCAGCGCGGCGAGATCACGCTGCTCGACGTGCGCGGCCTGGCCGAGCTGGATTCGGGGCGCGTTCCCGGCGCGGTGCACATCCCGCTCGGGGACCTGCCGGCGCGCGCCTCGGAGCTGCCGCGCGACCGCCCCGTGGCGCTGTTCTGCTGGAGCGGGACGCGCTCGCGCATCGGCATGACCGTGCTGCGGCGCGCGGGGTTCACCGACGTCCTGGACCAGGGCGGCGGCTTCGTCGCGCACGCGGAGGCGGCGCTGCCCGTCCAATGAGGCGCGCGGCGTGCGCCGGGCGGAGGCGCTTCAGCTGCAAGGAAAGAGCGGGCCGGCGAATGTCGCCGACCCGCCACAGAAGTTACCGGCCGAGCTTGTAGGACAGGCCGGCGCGCAGCGAGAACTGGCTCACGTCTGAGACGATGCCGAACCAGGCTTCGCCGAGGAAGTCCGTGCGCTCGTTGATCGGGGTGGCGATGCCGCCGCCCAGGTCCAAGCCGAGCTTGTTCTGGCTGTCCTTCGCCGACATCGCCGGGAAGCCCGGCGACGCGGGGATCGTGACTTCCGACCCGATGAAGTGGATCGCGAGCCCGGTGCCGGCGAACGGGCGCACCCGCGGATTCGACGTCGCGAAGTAGTACTTGCCACGCGCGCCGACCGTGAGGTCATGCACGCTGGTCTCGGCGCCGAACGCCGACTCCGACCACGACCAATAGTCGAGACGCGTCTCCAGGCCGATATTCGGGGCCATCTTGCCCCAGTCGGCGAAGCCACCGAAGCTGAACGTGCCGTCCAGGTTTTCGGGACTGACGTAGCCGATCGCCACGCCCAGGTTCTTGAGTCCCAGGTCGGACTGGGCCCTCGCGGTCGGCGCGACGAACGCGCACAGCAAGACGGCGAGGAACAGAACGAATCGCTTCATGTTGCCCTCCCCTTCGTGACGCGGAACCGAGCGATCGTGTGGAGGATCCACTCGCCCGGCTGCGACCACGCCCGGAGTTTTCGGCGGCTTCCGCCGGCGTCTGGAGGGGCTGGTTCCGCGCCGAGCGTCGGCCCCGCGAGCGTCGTGCAAGACGCACGCGGCGCCTCGCCGTCGCGGCCCGCCCGCTTGCGCGCGGCGGCGCGCTGCGCCATATTCCCCTGCCCTTTCGCCGAGTCGGCGACCCCCATTCCTAGCGAGGCCATGCCCGTCCGCGACGCCCTGCCCGCTGTGCTCCGTGGTGAAGTCGGAGCCGATCTCTCGGCGGCCGCACGCACGGAACTCGAATCGCTCGCCCACGAAGCCCAGCAGGAGAAGCGGCTGACCTGGATGCGGGACGAGCTGGGCGGCCGACTCAAGCAATCCGATCCGTCGTGGGGCGTCTACTACCTGCTCTCGGCGGCGTGCGCGCTGAACGGCGAGGTGGAGCGCGCGCAGCAGACGCTGCTGGCGCTCGGCGAGAAGGTGCTGGCCAAGAAGAAGTGGGAGCCGCTGGCGGCGCTGGCCGAACGCTCGCTCTCGCTCATGCAGACGCAGGCCGCGGCACGACTTCTGGTGGAGGCGCACGAGGGTCTCGGCAAGGATCCCGAGCGGCTGGACGCGCTGTCGCGTGCATGGGCGATCATGCCCGACGACCTGGAGCTCGCGCAGAAGCTGGCGAAACGGCTGGGTGACGCCGATCGCGGCGACGACCGCCGCGCACTCCTCTCGGACCTGGCACCGCGCTTCGCCGATGCCGACCGCTTCGACGACCTGGAAGAGGCCGCGGAGGAACTGGCCGAGCACGACGACTGGGAGGGGCTGCTCCACGTGGCGGCCGCGTTGCCGATACTGGCGGCCAAGGGCGCGCTCAAGGAGTGCCGCGCCGTGGCGGCCGTCGCGGTGAAGGGGCTGGCGAAGAGCGGCCGCGCCGGCGAGGCGCTGGAGCCGCTTCGCAAGGTGGTCTCGCTCGCGGTGGGAGCGAAGGGCGAGGCGGCGGCGGAGCCGTTCCGCGACGCGGTCGTAGAGGCGCTGCGGCAGGGCCCCGGCCGGCAGGTACCGGCGCTCGACGAGGCCATCACGCAGAGCGGGCTCGCCGACGCCGACACGCCCTTACCCAAGGCCATCGAGTCGTTCGACACCATCGCGTCGCTCGCGCCGGGCCGCGGCGTGCTGCACGACGGCTTCGGTCCGGGCCGCATCGTCTCCAACGACACCGTCACCATCGTCGTGGACTTCATGAAATCCAGGGGCCACAAGATGCCGTACGTGGCCGCGCGGCGGACGCTCACGCCGGTGGCCGAGGACGACATTCGGCTCGTGCGCTTCACGAACCCGGCCGAAGTGGCGCGCCTGCGTACCGAGGACCAGGCCGGCATGATCGTGAGCGCGCTCAAGTGCCTGGGCGGCGCCGCCGACGCGAATCGACTCAAGCTGTTCCTGATCAGCACGGACCTGGTCTCGGCCAAGGACTGGACGGTGTTCTGGCGCAAGGCGAAACCCGCCTGTGAGAAGGACCCGCGCATCGATCACGCACGCGCGTTCGAGCAGTTCTACAAGCTTGTGCCCGAGCGGCCCGCGGCCGGCACGTCCGGCTTCAAGGCCGGCGCCGACAGCGCTCACGATACTGCGCCGCTGCCCGCGCTCGAGGTGCGGAAGCCCGCCCGGACGAATCTCGGCACCATCCGCAAGTTCCTGGCGCAGCACCCCACGCTCGAAGAGCCGCTCCGTGCGCGCTTCGGACGATTCGTCCAGCGCCTGACGCTGGACCACGAGAGCGACAAGGCCGACCGGGCGCGGGCCGGCCTGTGCTTCGCGCGCTGGTATCCCGAGCAGCGCGAGGTGTGGCTCGGCGTGGTGCGCGCGCTGTGGGGCCTGGGGATCGGCATCAGCGACCTCACGTTCGAGGACGAGCAGCTCGCGTTCCTCGCCGACTCGCGCACGGCCGGCGTGGCCGCCGAGGCCATCCTGTCGGCGCTCGACTCGCGGTTCGCCGCGGTGCGCGACGCGGCCGAGAAGGACCTCGCGCTGCTGGACGAACAGGGCAAGGCGCAGCTCCGGCGCGCGCTCGTGGACCGCGCAGTGCACTTCCCGGCTGCGATGCTGCGGCTGATCGAGGACGAGATCGCCGCAGCCACGCCGCCGGCCGACGCGTGGCGGTTGTTCATCGCGGCGCTGCAGCTCATCGAGGAGAAGCCCAAGCCCTCGACGGGCGAGAAGGTGCTGCGCTGGATCGACGAGGGCGGCGCGTTGCCCCGCATGCTCAAGGGCGTCACGCCCCCCAACGAGGCGCGGTTGAAGCTGCGCGTGCTGCTCCGCCAGTGGCGTTCGAGCGACCGCTACCTGTTCCCGGCGCTCGAGGCCGTCGCGCGCGTCGGCATGGCGGACGAGCGCCAGTGGGTGCTGGACCACCGCCAGAAGAAGACCGACGCGCTGTTCAGCCAGGTGGGCGAGCAGGCGGAGGAGTTCGACACGCCGGTGATGACGCGCGCGACCTGGGTGCTTCTCCAGCGCGAACTCGAGGAGCTCGAGCGCGAGCTGCGCACGACCATCCCGCAGACCATCCAGAAGGCACGCGAGCTGGGCGACCTGAAGGAGAACGCGGAGTACCACTCCGCCAAGCTCAAGCAGCGAAACGCGCAGACACGCGCCGGCTCGCTGCAGAAGCGGATCTCCCGCGCCCGCTTCGTGGAGGACGCGGAGTTCCACGAGGGGGTCGCCGGTCTGGGTACCGAGGTCGTACTGGAGAGCGCCGGGGAGAAGTCGTCGTACTGGATCCTGGGCGCCGGCGAGCACCACTTGGGCGCGCACGTCATCTCGCACCAGACGCCGATCGCCAAGGCGATCCTCGGCCGCAGCGTCGGGGACACGCTCGAACTGGGCGACGGCGACCAGCGGCGCACGTGGCGACTGAGCTCCGTCACGCGGCGGCTGCCGCCCGCGGAAGCGCCTTCCAGCGCGTCCTGAAGCGCGGCGCGCAGCGCGCGCCCCGACAGTCGTTTCGCCGTGGCACGCGTGCTTCCAGCGACGGTCGTATCACACCACGCGCTCGCCACGCGCTCGCGATGCGTTCGTAGCAACACGCACCTGCGCTCGTGCGCGAGCGCTCGCCGCCGGAACAAATCTCCGGAGCACTCGCGGATCCGGCATGCGAATCGCGCGGTCAGGCGATCGAAAAAAATCTCGCGTGCGAGTCGAAAATCGGTTGGCACCGCGTGGCGCGCACGCTATGGTGCGCCCACGATTCACACCGCCTGTCGCGCAACCACCACGAGTTTCGCGCGCGGCAGAGGCGCCGGTCGGGCTGCGCGCGAACCTCCGCGCGCGCCTCTTGAGGACTCAGGGGCCGGCGGGCGGCGATGACAAGAGTTTAGGCCGTGCGCGCACTCGAGGGCCTTCGTGCCTTCTCGTGCGTTCGGTCGGAAAGGGATTTCCACGCCGCCCGCTCCTCATCCTTCGCGCAGCGGTCCGCGCGGACGATGAGCGACGCAGGAGATCGCGATGACACTGCAGGCTCGCGCAGGTGGACTCGCGCTCGAGATGGATGAAGCGCTCCGAGGCGTGGTCGCCCTGGGGTGGCTCGAGGCCGACGGGCTCCACGGTGAACCGCTCGGCGAGGCGTTCGACACCGAACGCGACGAGTCCATCCGCGGCCTGATGCGCCGATTCGAAGGGCGCGCTGCCGCCGACATCCCGGGCGTGGCCGAGACTCGCGGCATGTTCCATCGGCTGGGCGTGGACCCGACGAAATCGCGGCCCGCGAGCGAGGCATTGCTGCGCCGCGTGCTGCAGGGCAAGGGACTGCCGCGCATCCAGCCCGCGGTGGACGCGTGCAACCTGGCGTCGCTCGAGCACCAGCTCCCGCTCGGGCTCTACGACCGCGCGAACGTGAAGGGCGCCATCTACGCGCGCGTCGGTCGCCCCGGCGAAGGATACGAAGGCATCCGCAAGGGCCGCGTGAACCTCGCCGGTCGGCCGCTGCTCGCCGACGACGAGGGCGCATTCGGCGCGCCCACGGCGGACTCGGCACGCACGCAGGTCAGCGACGGCACGCGCGCACTGCTCGCGGTCATCTACTGCCCGGCGGAGCGGCCGAGCCAGCACCTGTCGCTCATGCTCGCGCGCGTCGCCGACCTGCTCGCGCGCCACTGCGGCGCCACCGTGCACCTCGTGCAGACGCGACACTAGCCGGGATCATTCATGAGCCCGTGGCCGGCGCGGGCCGGCTGCCCATGAATCGCTGCGTTGAAGGCGTGGCCCGCTCCTGCGACGTGTCACCGACACTACTCCGTCGCGGGCCAAGCCTTCGCCTTGCGCTTCACGGACATCCGTCCCTCTCGATTCACGGTTCATGAATAATCCCGGCCAGGGTTCTCCGCGCGCCCGACCACTGGATCTCGGGGCCCACGTTTGCGCACTTGATTCCGAGCTCTCGGTCAGCGAGGCTCCGGCTCTTCGCCTCCCCGATCAGGTCCTCTAACTGGAATGCACTCGAGTAAGGAGCAAACCATGAAGAGAGTTCTCGTGTTCGCGCTCGCCGCGACCGCCCTGCTCTCCGGCGTCGCACGAGCGGCCAGTGTCGGACTCGGATTCTTCGCGGGCGCCAGCGTGCCCATCGTGCAGGACGATCAGGACAAGGGTTCGCTGTGGGGTTTCCGCGCGCCCGTGAAACTCGTTCCGCTGTTCACCGTGGAGCCGTTCTTCTCGTCGTCGGGACTCGGCGACAAGACCATCGACATCGCGCCGGGCATCAGCACGACGCGCGAGGGTTCCGATGTCACCACGTTCGGGGCGAACGCCATGCTCACCCTCGGGGGTCCGTTCAGCTTCTACCCCTACGTCGGGATCGGCTCCGCCAAGTTCAAGCGCACCGGCCAGGACGAGTCGTTCACCTCGTACCACATGGGGTTGGGGCTCGGGATCTCGCCCATGCCCAAACTTGGCGTGCATCTGCGCGGTGAACTGCAGGCGGCGGCCGACGGCGACGTGGCGCGCAAGATGGTGAACATCACGCTTGGCGCCTCCTACTCCATCTTCAGCCTGCCGTGAAAGGGACCCCGACCATGAAGACGCTTCGCACCGCTGTGCCCATCCTGGTACTGTCCGCGCTGGCGGCGGCCGGGTGCTTCCTCATCTCCGGGCAGTTCGTGGTGACGTACCAGCTCCCGGATCCGCTCAACGTCGTGAACGGCGCCACGTTGGTCGGCGTGGACGTTGACTTGAACACGATCGGGGACTACGCCGACCACAAGGACGACTTGAAGCGCGTCGAGGACCTGGCGCTGATCGGCGACTTCAAGAACAACACCGGATCCACGGCGAACATCGAAGTGTGGATCGTTTCTTCCGGCACGCTGCTGGGCCTCACGCTGGCCCAGGTGCAGGCAAACGGCGTTCAGCTCTGGGGCCCACTGTCCGTGGGTGCGGGCGCGACCAGGAACATCGACTGGAACGGATCGTCCGGGCTGTTCAAAGGGCGCCAGACGCTGATCGACGAGATCAAGGGCGACGGCCATTTCGCGCTGTACGTGATTGCGAACGGCGCATTCAACTGCACCGTGACGAACGGCGCCGTGATCGCCGTGGTAGGCGCCGCCAAGTAGCAAGAAGCCGAAACGACACGCCCCGGCACGAAGCGCGCCGGGGCGTTGCGCTACGCCAAGCCAAGCGCTACCCGGAGCCACGCCAGGGGTGCGCGGCCCTGGCGGCGCCTGAAGTCGCGCGGGAGCCAGGGAAGGCGGGGCGCGACTTCAGACGAGGGAGGCGGCGGCAGGGATCCGCCGCCGACCGTTCGCCTGGGCCGCGCACCCCTGGCGTGGCGACCGCGAAAGGGCCGCGCACGCCTGACGTGGCGACCGCGCAAGCGATCGCGAAGCGGAGCCCGCGATCGCGAGCGGAGCCGGCGACAAATTCAGCCCTGCCAGCGATTCGTGATCGGCAGTCTCCGGTCCTTGCCGAACGCGCGCGGCGTGATCTTGATGCCCGGCGGACTCTGGCGCCGTTTGTATTCCGCCACGTCCACCATGCGCGCCACGCGCCGCACCAGCGCCTCGTCGTGCCCCATGCGGGCGATCTCCGCGATGGAGCGGTCCTCCTCGACGTATTCGCGCAGGATCGCGTCCAGCGTTTCGTAGGGCGGCAGCGAGTCCTGGTCCGTCTGGCCCGGACGGAGCTCTGCGGAAGGCGGGCGGGTCAGCGTGTTCTCCGGAATCACCGCCCCGTGCGAGTTCCGCCAGCGCGCGAGCGCGTAGACCTGCGTCTTGTAGACGTCCTTCAGCACCGCGAACCCGCCGGCCGTGTCGCCGTAGAGCGTGCTGTAACCCACGCTTGTCTCGCTCTTGTTGCCGGTCGTCAGCACCAGCCACCCGAACTTGTTGGACAGCGCCATCAGCGCGTTGCCGCGGATGCGCGCCTGCAGATTCTCCTCGGTGGTGTCGCGCTCGCGCCCCGTGAACGACGGCGCGAGCACCTGCTCGTAGGTGTTCATGATGTCGCGAATGGCGAGCGTCTGGAAGCGCATCCCGAGCGTACGCGCGAGTGTTTCGGCGTCGGCCTGTGACGCCCCGGATGTGTAGGGCGAGGGCATCGCGATGCCCACGACGTGTTGCGAACCCAGCGCGTCCACGGCGACACAGGCCGTGAGCGCCGAGTCGATACCACCCGAGAGCCCGAGCACGACGGCCTCGAACCCGTTCTTGCGCACGTAGTCGCGAACGCCCAGCACGAGCGCGGCGTAGATCTCGGCCTTGTCGTCGGTCTGCCCGCGCTCGGCGCGCGGTGCGAGTGCGGGGCGCGCGAGCGCGACGCCACCCCCGGACCCCGTGTCGGCGAACTGGTCCAGATGGATGCGCGGCATGGGATCCGAGTCGTCGAGCACGCGCTCCTTGCGCAGGCGCGGATCGTGGAGCCGCGCGTTGAAGACCTCGTCGAGGTCCACATCCGCCACAACCAGGTCCTCCTCGAACGCGGCGCCCTCGGCCATCACGTTGCCGTCCTGATCCAGGATCAGGCTCGAGCCGTCGAACACGATCTCGTCCTGCCCGCCGACCAGGTTCACGTAGCAGACGATGGCGAGGTTGTCCGCGGCGCGCGTCGAGATCATGCGACGGCGCTCGTCGGCCTTGCCGGCATGGTAGGGCGACGCCGACAGGTTCAGGATGACCTCGGCCCCGCCGCGCACGACCTGCTCCTCGGATGGCCCGCCCGCGAGCCAGATGTCCTCGCACACGTTCACACCGAACACCGTGCCGGCGCGCGAGAACACGACGCTCTTCCGCTCGGGCATGAAGTAGCGGTTCTCGTCGAACACGCCGTAGTTCGGGAGGTAACGCTTGCGAGCGTTTCCGACCCAGCGGCCGTCGTGCAGGATGGCGGCCGAGTTGTAGAGGTCCACGTCGCGCTCGATCGTGCCCACGATCACGGTCATGCCGCGGGTGTGCGCCGCGAGGTCGCGGGTGCGGTCGATGCAACCCTGGATGAAAGCCGGCTTCAAGAGCAGGTCCTCGGGCGGGTAGCCCGGGACGCACATCTCGGGGAACGCCAGCAGTTCGACGCCCAGGGCCCGGGCGCGCTCGATCTCCTCGAGGATCCTGGCCAGGTTGCCGTCCAGGTCCCCGACGGTGGGATTGATCTGGGCGAGGCCGATGCGGAGTGTGCGCATGGGCCGGTCAGTCTGCGGGCCGCTCCGCGGGGGCGCAAGCGGGGCGGGGGTGGAGGAGGAGGGCGCGCCGCGGAGCGACCAGGCGCCTAACATCATTCGCGACCGCGATCGGCGCGGCAAAGCCGCGCCCACAAACGAAAACGCCCGGCCATGGACCGGGCGATCCCGTAGTCATGCGGAGGGGCCGTGGGCCCGACCGCGAGCGCAAGAGGGAACGGGTGCTTCAGCTCTTCGTCGCCGACTCCCGTGTCCGACCCTTCCAGCGGCAGGGACCTCTCGGGTCCTACTCTTTACTGGCCGAAGGCGGGCTCTTGCTGCGTAGAGGAACGTCCGGCTCTCCGGCCGGGTTCCGCACGGGAGATTGCAAGGAGCGTTCCTTGCGGTCTCCCGGCTGCTCTATGCGTGTAACTGATTGTCGACAAACGGCGCTCGCGGCACAACCGTTTTCTTGGGGTCGGTTGGGGCGGGCAACCACGCGACACGGGCCGCGCAATCCGCCCACTTCATGACCATCGGTCCCGCGGCACGCAATATCTCCATATCATATTTCAGCACAACATGTTACATCCTATCACGGGCGGGGTCAGTAGGCGCCTGGCGTGACCCTCCCGCCCGCCAGGCGAGCCCCGCCGCAACCAGCGCCAGCAGCGCCAACCCCAGGAGGGTCTGCTCCGTTGCGGCACGGAACGCCTCCCGGTCCACCGGCCTGGGCCCCCCCAGCGCGAGCGTCGTCCCCGACAGGGCTCGGTAGCGCATGGTCACGAGCGCGCCCGTCAGAGCCACACCCGAGGCGATGCCCAGGTTCCGCGTCGTCCCCTGGAGCCCGGAGGCCAGGCCCAGCCGCGCGGCCGGCACGAGCGACAGGAGCGCGCTCGAGTTGGGCACGGCGAAGAGCCCCTGGCCCACGCCCACCAGCACCATGCCCCCAGCGAGTGCAGCAGCCGAGAGCCGCGTGTCGAGCCGCGAGAGGAGCGCCAGGCCCGCACCCGTGAGCAGCATGCCTGAGGACGTGAGCCGGCGCGGGCCCAGCCGGTCGGCCAGGCGGCCCGCGATGGGTGCGCACACCAGAGCGGCGCCGGGCAGGACCGCGAGCCACGCTCCGGATCGGGCGGCGCTCCACCCGCCGAGCGTCTCCAGCACGAGCGGCAGGTGGAATCCCACTGACACGCTCAGCAGCTGGCCCAGGAACGTGAGCGTCACGGCGGCTCCCAGCGGGCCCGCGACCACGTCCAACGGCAGCAGCGGCTCCGGCGCATGGCGTTGCGTCGAGACGAACGCCGCGAGCAGCCCCGCGCCGACGGCCGCCAGTGCCATCACGACTGGGCTCATCCAGCCAGCCTCCGCGCCGCGCGTGATCGCGAGCATCATCGCGGCGAGTCCGCCGGCCCAAAGGAGCGGCGGCAGCCCGATCACCCCTCGCGACGGCCCGGATGGCGCGTCGCGCGGCACGCGACGCAGGAGCAGCGCGTGAGCCAGGAGCCCGAGCGGCAGGTTGACGAGGAAGATCCAGCGCCACGACGCATGCGCCACGACGAGACCCCCGAGCGGCGGCCCCACCGCGAGTCCCACGCCCACCATGGCGCCGAACGCGCCGAGCGCGCGCCCGCGCTCGGACTCGGGGAACGCCTGCACGAGAAGCGCCGAGCCGTTGGCGGCGACGAGCGCCGCGGCGACGCCTTGGAAGACGCGGAGCGCGATGAGCGTGTGCACCGTGGGAGCGAGGCCGCAGAGCAGCGACGCGAGCACGAACAGTAGGAGTCCCGCGCCGTAGATACCGCGCCGGCCTCGCGCGTCGGCCAGGCGCCCGGCCGCGAGCAGGAATCCAGTGAGCGCGAGCGAGTAGGCGAGCGCCACCCACTCCACGGTGGCGAGCCCGGCGTGCAGCGTCCGCTGCAGCGTCGGCAGCGCGATGTTCACCACGCTGGCGTCGAGCGTGGCCATGATCACGCCGAGCGCGATGGGCGGGAACACGCGCCAGCGCGGCCACGCAGGCTCACGTTCCGCCGGCGGCCCGCCGCCTTCGACGAATGAGGCGGCGGGGCCGGAGGACGTCACGACTGGCGCAGGATGCGCACGATCTCGGGCAGGTTCGGCGACTTCCCGTAGAGCAGCATGCCGAGCCGGAACATGCGCGAGCCGATGGCCAGTGCGGCTATGGCGGACAACGCCAGCAACCCGAGCGACGTCGCGATCTCCCACGCCGGGATGTGCGCGCCCGAGACGCTCGCCGCACTCATGCGCAGCATCATCGTCGTCGCGGCGCTGGGCGGGAACAGGGAGAGCCCCACGGCGAGCCCCGAGTTCGGCGAATTCAGGATCTTCACCAGCATCCAGAACGGCACGAAGTTGAGAAGCGTGAGCACGGTCGAGAGCTGCGCGGCCTCGCGCAGGTTGCTCGTCATGGCGCCGATGCCTGTCATGATGCTGGCGTAGAACAGGTAGCCGAGCAGGAAATACGCGAATGCCGCGAGCAACAGCGCGGGCGGCAGGCTCACGTTGAGCACGCTCAACAAACCCGCCGAGGCCATGAGGCCCGCCACGACCCACACGCCCACGAGCGTCAGCCCCGCCCCGCCCAGGCCGAGCAGTTTGCCGAGCATGAGTTCGTCGGGCGTGACGCTGCACAGCAGCGATTCCAGGATGCGCGACTCCTTTTCCTCGCTCACGCCCTGCAGCAGGTACTGCCCGCCCGTGATGATGGACATCGACAGCAGGAAGCCGAGCGCGAACGGCAGCAGGAAGCCAACCAGCTCGCGCGCGTCGTTCTTCACCGCCCACTTGCCCTCGCGGTCGAGCGTGTAGAGGTCCATCGAGCGCCCGAGACGCAGCACGCCCTCGATGCGCGTCGAGTCGGTCTGCCCGGCGAGCAGACTGCGAGTGAGCCAGAAGCGCAGCGGACGGTCGTCTGCACTGCTCGTGAACACGCGCGTGTCGTTCGCGTAGAGCCTGAGCCGTCCGGTCTCGACGAAGTCGGCGGCCACGACGAGCACCTGCTTCACGTCTCCCTTCGCGAGCGAGTCGAGCGCCACCTGCTGGCTCTCGAAGCGCCGCAGGATCACCGGCACGATGTGCGGTGTCGGCGCGGGGTGCGTTTGGCTCGGGTTCAGCGGCGCATCGGTCGTCGGCTGGTAGTCATACTCGAGCGCCGCGTCGCTGTACGCACCCGAGGAATCCACCACCGCGACGATCCGCGCTTCGGCGAAGCGCTTGCGCGCGTCGTCGGACGCCATCTTCGTGGACAGGAACCCGCTCACGAACAGGATCGCGGGGGTGAGCAGCAGCGAGAACACGAACGCTTTACGACGCACGGTCGTGAGGTATTCGCGACGCGCGATGATGAGCGCCTTGCCGAGCGACAGGCTCATCGCTCACCTCCGAGCGAGACCTGCTCGTCGATCGTGGGAGGGCCGCTCCGGCCCGCGTCAAGCCCGACGCCCGTCGTGACGACGTGCACGAAGATGTCCTCGAGCGGCGGCACAAGGGGGACGAACGCGCGCACCGCGAGGCCCTGCTCGAGCAGAAGCTTCAACACCGTCGCTGGATGCGTGCCGCGCTCGAGCGCCACCTTCCAGTGGCCGTTCTCGGCGGTCACCGACTTCACGCCGTCCACTCGCCGTGGTGTGCCGTCCGCGTGCAGCGCGAACTCGTTCTCCGCATGCTGGCGGCGGATCTCGCCAACCTGCCCATAGAGCACCATGTGGCCACGGTTGATCATGAGCGCCCGGTCGCACTGCTGCTCGACCTTGTTCATCTGGTGCGTGGACAGGAGCACGGTCGTGCCCTCGGAGCGGCGGCGGCGCAGGACGTCCTCGAGGATCTGGACGTTGATGGGGTCCAGGCCCGAGAACGGCTCGTCGAGGATGAGCAGCTCGGGCCGGCCGATGAGCGCCGTGCACAGCTGAAGCTTCTGCTGCATGCCCTTGGACAGCGTGGCGACGTGCTTGCGCGCCCAGGCCGCGAGGCCGAACTCCTCGAGAAGCTCGATTCCCTCGCGACGCGCGTCGGCGGCCGACATGTCCTTCAACTCGCCGTAGTAGGCGAGCGCGTCCAACACCGGGACCTTCTTGTAGAGCCCGCGTTCCTCCGGGAGGTACGCGGTGCGCGCGCGCTTGGGCCCGGCGACCGAGCGACCGTCGAACGAGATCTGGCCGGAATCGGGGCGCACGATGTCCGTGATCATGCGGATGAGCGTGGTCTTGCCGGCGCCATTGGGCCCGAGCAGGGCGAAGATCTCGCCAGCGGCCACGTCGAAGCTGACGTTGTTGACGACGGTGCGGCCGTCGTAGCTCTTGCTCACTTCGCGAACCTGAAGCATGCGGTCTCCGGGGCGGGGGCCTCGCCCGGCGTTGGGGCGCCGGCGGCGCGCGGCGCGCCCGAGAGGCGGGCGGGCGAGAGGCGCGAGCCTGGACATTAGGCCGCGGGCGTGACGCGGACAAGGCCCCCGTGGCCCAGTGGGGGCAATCAGCCCACGAGAGATGAGCGTGCCCCGACGAACGGCAAGGACGCCGCGATTGGGGCGGACCGGGGCCAGCGCTAGGATGGCCCACGCCAGGGTCATGCGGCGACCCGCTTCGGCCGATAACGGCCGGAGAGACCGCGCAGCTGCCCGTAGCCACGCGGGCCGCTCCCGCGTGGAACGGCAGCCCCGATCCCGAGGACCCCGACATGCGTGGACGTCATCTGTCGCTCGCCGCCGTCATCGCCCTGGCCGCCATCGCGAGCTTCATCGGTTGCGACTGCGGCACGAGCACGCTGAGCCCGCCGCTCCCGCCACTCTCGTCGGTCACGGTGACGCCGACCACCGACACGCTCGTCGTGGGGCAGCAGCGGCTGTTCACGGCGGTCGCGCGCGACACGGACAGCGTGGTGGTGGCGGGAGCCGGCTTCGCGTGGTCCTCGAGCGACGCCCGCGTAATCACGGTGTCGACCTCCGGGCACGTGACCGCAACGGGGGAGGGCGTGGCACTGTTGATTGCCGCGGCCGGCGGCAAGTCGGACACGGCAACGGTGGCGGTGTACGTGCAGCCGGGCTGGTACACGCAGCCGAGCGGCACGACGAACGACCTGAATGGCGTGTTCTTCCAGTCCAACGGTCGCGACGGCTGGGCGGTGGGCGACGCGGGCACGATCGTGCACACGGATGACGCGGGCGCCACCTGGGGCGCACAGCCCTCCAGCACGGCGTTCAACCTGAACGACATCTGGTTCACGACCGACGTGACCGGTTTCGCCGTGGGCCACGGCGGCACCGTCATGCGCACGCGCAACGCCGGGCGGTCATGGGCGCGGCTCACGAACGTGGCGGCGAGCGAGAACTTCTACGGCGTGTGCTTCGCGGACACCTCGCACGGCTGGGCGGTGGGCTCGAATGGGGTGACGCTTCGCACGGGCGACGGCGGCAAGTCGTGGACGAAGCTCTACCCGACGGCGTTCCAGCTCAACAGCGTGTCGTTCTCAGACACGACGAACGGCTGGGCGGTGGGCGAAGGCGGCGTCATCGCGGGCACGCACGACGGCGGCCGGAGCTGGTACCTGGTGCAGCCGGCGATCACGGCCGTGCCGATCCGCGCGGTGTGGCGCGTGTCGAACGAGATGGCATGGGCGGGCGGCCTCCAGGGCGTGAACCCGGTCGCCGCGGCGACGCCGGATTCACTCGCGTGGACGCTCGGCACGTTCGGCGCCACGAACCACGTGAGTGGCCTCCAGATGCTGGACGGAAACGTGGGCTACGCGGTGGGCACGAACGGCACGGGGCTGGTGCTCAAGACGCTCACCGGCGGCGTGGCGTGGAGCCCGCAGATCTCGAACACGGCACAGGCATTGAACGACGTCTGGTTCGTGGACGGCCTGCGCGGCTGGGCGGTGGGCGTGACGGGGCGGATCATCCATACGGCGAAGGGCGGGATCTAGCCCTCGGTTCCCCTTGCAGGCCGTTCGCAGACGCCTGCTGATTCGTCGGGCGTGGTCGCGCGGGGATCTCGCACAGGGGAACGCTCGTCGCGGCCATCCCTGGCCGCTCCTCGCTCGTCTGGCCGTGGGCTCCGGCTTCCTGCCTCCCGCCCACGTCCAGGCGCCCCCTGTGCGAGATCCCCACGCGACCACGCCCTCGGCCGAGTTGGCACCGGGCGCTCCTCGTGCAAGCTCTCCGCGCGACCACGCCCTCGACAGCTGCGCGCTCGTTGACGGCTGGCGTCGTGGGCCGGACCATGCGGGGATGGAATCCCGGCTCGTCATCGTGGATGGGTACAACCTGATCCTGCGCTCGCCGCGGCTCCGGCCGGGGCCGGGGCGCTCGCTCGAGGAATCTCGGGCCATGCTCGTGAGCCTGCTGTCATGGATGATGGGCGGCAACGACGCGCGCTTCATCATCGTGTTCGACGGCGCCGAGGGGTCCGGGCGCGACGAGCTCACGGGCCGCGTCCAGGTGCGCTGGTCCAAACTCCCGGAAAAGGCCGATGACGTCATCCGCCGAATCGTCGAGCAGCGGGTAGGCGGCGACGAGCGCCTCACCGTCGTCACCGCCGACATCGAGGTGGCCCGTCACGCGCGCGCGGAGGGCGCGGACGTGTCGCTGGCCGACTTGTTCCTGGCCTCGGCGCTCGGCGACATCGGGCGCGAATCGGGCGAGGGGACTGGCGACGAAGCTTCCGACAAGCCCGTCCAGCTCTCTAAGAAGGAGCTCGCAGAGTGGGCCGAGATCTTCACGCGCCGCGGCTCCTCGCCGCCTGCCGACGAAGCCGAGCCCTAGCCCGGCTATTCATGAACCGTGAGCCGAGAGGGACGGATGCTCGTGAAGCGCGAGGCGAAGGCTTGGCCCGCGACGGAGTCCTGTCGGCGACACGTCGCAGAAGCGGGCCAAGCCTTCAACGCAGCGATTCATGGGCAGCCGTCCCTCGCAGGCCACGGGCTCACGAATAGTCCGGGCTAGAACTGACAGGGGCCTGACCGCACCAGGAGTCACGCGACCGAGCCTCGCGCGTTCTACGTCCAACTCACTCGCGCCCGCAAACCCCCGGCGATTCATGAGCGCAGGGCCTGCGAAAACCGGCCGCCCATGAATGGTCCGGGGCAGAACTCTCCGGAGGACCACCATGACGCATGCTCGTCGAGCCCTGTCGCCATCTCTGGCACTGCTGGCGCTAGCGCTCAGCCTCTCGACCGCCACGGCAGTGACGCCCAAGCCCACCACGCCCGCGCGTCCCGCCGCGGCCGCGCGCACCGAGCTTGCGACGTTCGCGATGGGCTGTTTCTGGTGCGGCGAGACGCAGTTCGAACAGCAGCCCGGCGTCAAGAGCGTGATCTCCGGATACACCGGCGGCCCCGAGCAGCGCCCCACGTACGAACAGGTGAGCGCGGGCGTCACCGGGCACTATGAATCCATCCAGATCACGTTCGATCCCACCGTCACCTCGTACGAGAAGCTGCTCGACCTGTTCTGGCACGGCATCGATCCGACGCAGGGCGACGGCCAGTTCTGCGACCACGGCCGCCAGTATCGGTCGGTGGTGTTCTTCCACGACGAGCGCCAGAAGCGCCTGGCCGAGGAGAGCCGCCGCGTGATCGAGGCGTCGAACGTCCTCAAGCAGCCGATCGTGACCGAGATCGTTGCCGCGGGGGCGTTCTGGCCCGCCGAGGGCTATCACCAGGACTTCTGGAAGAAGGATCCGATCCGCTATCGCAGCTATCGGCTGGGCTGCGGTCGCGATCGCCGGCTCGCCGAACTGTGGGGCGCTCGCGCCGCTAAGCCGCTGGTGCACTGACGCCGGTGCCTCGCCGCGGCGAGTATCCTCGCGGGACGCAAGACACGACGGCCCGCTCCGAGTGGAGCGGGCCGTTCGCCTGTCGTGTCGAGCTGGGTCAGTTTCCCGCGGGCAATCGGATCGGGATCACCGCGTAGGCGAAGATCCACGCGTTCGAGTCGTACGGCAACGCGTCATCGAACAGCGTGTCGTGCGAGAGCGCGTCCACACCGAAGTGGCGCAGGCCCGGGAACGTGCTGACGGGGAATACGAACGAATGCGTCCCGCCGCCATTGTTCTTGAAACGGCGGCGCAGGTCATTTCCGTAGAACAACACCACGTCACTGGGGTCAGCCGTGGTGGCGGTGAGCCGCACCTCGGTGGCCGGCACGAATCTCAGGATGTGACGCAGGCGGTGCAGCTCGAGCGGGTCGGTGATCGTGGTGTCCATGTCGGCGGCCTCGATGCGCAGACTCAGCACACGTGTCTGGCCGGCTCGCGTGCGCACGTCCACGCCGGAGGTTCCTGCAAGGTGCCAGCGCGTGAGCCCCGTGTCGTCAGGGGCCGGCATGCGCACGAGCGCCACTTTTCGCGTCCACAGATCGTCGAGCGGCTTGCGCACGAGCACGCGCGACGTGTCCCCCACGGGCACTTCGCCGGCCACGATGTTGAACGAGCCGTGCAGGTGGCGCCTGACGGTGACCAGCGCGAGCGTCGGGCGGCCGTTCGGGTCCGGGTTGCCGAACTCGGTGTGGATGTCGCTCTCGATCTGCGTGATCTCTCGCCAGAAGCGCAGCGGACGGATGGCCGCGAAGCCCTGGGCGTCGCCCTCCACGGTCGTGGGCGTCTGGTCCTGCCATACCGGCTCACTCACGAAGTCGGGGTTGGATTGGACGACTTGCGCCACCGCTGCTTCGTCGGACCCGGTCGCAGGGCCTGAGGCGGCGGGGGACTCAAGTGAACTGGTCTTGCCGCAGCCGGCGAGTGCAAGCGCGCCGAGGGCAAGGATGCCGAGCCAACGATGATGCGACATAGCGGGACCTCCATCGATGCGGCCGCGAGAGTGACCGCGAGCGAGCCTCCAGGGCAGGGAGCGGGTGCTCACGGCGCTTCAGGACTGCACCACGCGTGCCATCGCTTGCACAAGCCTAATCCGTTGCGCCGCAACACCGGCTGTGCACCGCGCGGGCGCCGCGTGTACCGCACCGGACATCCCCCGGAGAACGCGGGAACCCATGGGGACAATCGGGATCGCTGGCGGCGCCGGGCCGAATGCGCCGCGGCGCGACCCCGTTCAGGGCCGCGCCGCGTGTGCGCTGCGAGTTCTCGGGTCGGTTACAGCTTGAGCTTGGTGTCGCGATCCACCGTGAACACCAGCTCGGCCCCTTCCTTCACGGTGACCTGATAGCCCTTGCTCGACGCCACCGCCCCCGTGGCGGCCGCGCCGCCCAGGATGCCGCCGATCAGCGCGCCCTTGCCCGAGCCGCCGACGGCGCGGCCGATCAAGGCGCCCGCCGCCGCGCCACCCGCCACCGCGCCAACGTTGCGCGCGCGGGTCGAGCCGGCGATAAGGCTGTCCGCCGTGGCGCTGATGTTCTGTGTCTTGCCGTTCGCCTCGATGGACGTGACGCGCAGCACGAGCACCGCACGGTCGCCCTTGGCCGCCGGCTTCACGCCCTCCACCACGCCATGCACGGTGCTGCCGGCGGGGAACGGCGCCATCTTGCCCACGACCACGGCTTCGGCGATCGCGCCGGTCCACTCCTGTCCCACCGACGCGGACTCCGACGTGAGCGCGGACGTCATGGTGACCTTGAGTCCCGTCCCGGCCGCGACCGTTGCGGTGGGAGCGGGCGCCGGCGTCGGCTTGGGCGCGGGCGGCTTCTCGGTCTTGGGCGCCGGCGTGGGCGTGGTGGCCGGCGGCGTGGTCTGCGGCTGGAAGTCGGTCTGCGGCTGCAGTTGGCCCGGGGCAGGCTCGATGGGGCTCGAAGCCAGCAGGCTGTCGCTGCTGGCCGTCCCCGCCGTCTGGTCGGCTGGTTTCTGGCCGCAACCCGCGAGGAACGCGACAGCGAGGAGAGCAAGCAGAGAAGTAGAGGCGCGACGGCTGATCATGAGAAGTCCTCCATGCGGACCCGGCTTCCATGCCGGGGCTGGGGGCGATACGGAGTGGGGGGAGCACGGCTGCGATCCGCGAATCCTGCGGAATGGCTGGCACAGAATGCCCGCCGAATCGATGATGCGCAACCCCGCCGGCGCGCTCGAGTGCAAACTCCGGGCCGCTGGGTTGGCCTCACTCGACACGTCTGATAGTGCTCTCGTCGCGGCCCGCGCGTGGAAGTCCAGCGAGCGCAGGCGGTTCGCATTGCAGGTCCACGCGATGCGAATTGATCTCGGTTCCCGGTCATGATTTCGTCACGAACTCGCACTCCGGTGGAGGTCGCCGAAATGAACTGTTCCCTGAGCGCCGCATCGCTCGCGACGCGCCCCGTGGGATTGCTGGCTGTCGGCGTCGCCGAGGGCGAAGCGCAGCGCGGCAGTCCCGCCGCGCGGCTCGATGCGGCCACGCGCGGCGCGTTGAAGGCACTGCGCGCCGCCGGCGACTTCACCGGGAAGAGCGGCGAGACGGCGCTGCTCTACCCGAACGGCGTGCGCGCGAAACGCGTGCTCGTGATCGGGCTCGGTGCCGGGCACAATGCGGACGACCGTGCGCTCTACCTCGCCGCGGCCACCGCGGCGCGTCGTGCGCGCGAACTGGGCGCCGGAACACTCGCCCTGGCGCTGCCGGTTCCGAGCGACGATTCCTGGCGGGCGATCGGAGAAGGCCTGGTGCTCGGTCACCAGCGCCACACCGCGTACCTCTCGAACGGCGGCAAGGCCGCACTCAAGCGCGCTCTTCTGCTTGCCCCGCGACCGCCGGGCGCCGCCGCGCGCGAGGCGCTCGCGGCGGGTGTGACGCGTGGCGAGGCGGTGGGCTTGGCGCGCGAACTCGCGAACACGCCGGGCCAGGACCTGCCGCCGGCAGCGCTTGCCGAGCGCGCGCGAGAGATCGCCAGACGCGTCCGCGCCAAGGCCACGGTATACGACGTGGCCGCGATGGAACGGCTCGGCATGGGTTGCGTGCTCGCCGTCGGGCGCGGGAGCCCGCATCCGCCGCGGTTCATCGAGCTCGTGCGCGAGGCGAGCGTGGCGAAGAAGCAGGCGCGCGTGCCCACGGTGGTCGTGATCGGGAAGGGCGTCACGTTCGACACCGGCGGTGTCTCGCTCAAGCCACGCGAGGGCATGAGCAAGATGAAGTACGACATGAGCGGCGCCGCGGCCGTGATCGGGCTCTTCGCCTCGCTCGACGCACTCGAGCTGCCGTTCCGGCTCGTGGGCTTGATTCCGAGCGCCGAGAACGTCACCGGTGGCCGGGCGATCAAGCCCGGCGATGTCGTGCGGGCGATGGACGGCACGACGATCGAAGTCACGAACACCGATGCCGAGGGCCGCCTGTTACTCGCGGACGCGCTCGTATACGCGCGGCGCTGGAAGCCCGACGCGGTGGTGGACTTGGCCACGCTCACCGGCGCCATCTCGATCGCGCTCGGCCGGCAGGCGGCGGGGCTGTTCACGCGCGACGAGACGCTCGCCGCAGAACTTCACCGCGCCGGCGAGGAGACCGGCGAGCGGCTGTGGCGCATGCCGCTGTGGTCCGACTTCCTGGCCGAGATGCGCAGCGACACCGCCGATCTGGTGAACTCGAACGAACGGCGCGAGGGCGCCTCGTGCACCGCGGCGGCGTTCTTGGCGCACTTCGCGGGCACCTTGCCGTGGGCGCACCTCGACATCGCGAGCACGGCGTGGAACTACGGCGATCGCCCCGATTGCTCGCGGGGTCCAAACGCGTTCGGCGTGCGGCTGCTCGTGCGCTGGCTGGAGCGGCGGGCGACGGCGGCGCGTTAGCGCGCGCCGCGCGCGCGTCGGCGAACGGGCGTTGGCGCGTCGGGCTCGCGCTCGACGTGCAGTTCGCTCTCGTCGTGCGTGAGCCGCATCATGCGCCCGCGATCGTCCGCCCACAGCTCGAAGCTCACGCTCTCATCCGCGAACGTGTAGTGCTTGGTCGGCACGCGACGGCTGCCCACGCGCAGCGTGTCCGGCTTGCGGAGCGTGACCGTTGCGAGCGGCGTGGTCATGGAGTCCGAGAGTGCCAGGAGCTGCACGCGCCGCATCGCGAACGTCTTGGGCGCCAGGCTCCGGCATAGCACTTCGAACAGCGAGAACAACTGGCTGTCCATGACGTAGAGCCGGCCCGGGGGTTGCGCGAGACGCATCGCATTGCCGCCGCCGTCCAGCTCCCCGAAATACGTGATCGACGTATCACCCGGCACGAGTCCGCGCGTCAACGTGTGGCCCTGGAACTCCTGAACCGACGTGTAGCGCGTCAGGCCCAGGTCGCGGGAGTCCACCACCATCGAGAGACTCTTCCGGAACGGGTGGCGCCCCCCCTGCTCGTCGAGGAGAGTTCGTTGGCAGAGCGCGGTGATCAACAGCGAGTCGCCCATCCACTGGAACGCGAAGTTCTCGTGCGCCACGGGAACCGAGCCCTGGAACACGATGAACCGGCCCGAGTCGGCCGCGACAGTCTCTTGGGCGTGGACCGGGAAGGCCACGAGCGCCAGGGCGGCGACGAATAGCAGGGGCGTACGCATGACCGCAAAGCGTATCACGCGCGCGCGCGGCGTCCCGCAGAGGTTTGTCAGGAATACACCGCGAATCAAGTGTTCGCGCGCTCGAGCCGCGTGACGCATTCGATGTGCGGCGTGTGCGGGAACATGTCGTAGGGCTTCACCTCGGCGGGCCGCCAGCCCCGTGCCGCGAAATCCTTGAGATCGCGCGCCAGCGTCGCGGGGTTGCACGACACATAGACGATGCGCGAGGGTTCGAGCTCGGCCACGCGCGCCACGACGCGCGGGTGGAGCCCGGCGCGCGGCGGATCCACCACGACCACATCCGGCCGGAACACGCCTGCGCGCTCGCCCCGCGCCCATTCGCGCAGCACGGCGCGCGATTCGCCCAACTCGAAGCGCGCATTCGCGAGGCCGTTGCGCGTGGCGTTCCGGCGTGCGCGCTCGACCGAGTCTGCCACGCTCTCGACGCCCACCACGTGCGCTGCGGCGCGCGCGAACACGAGCGTCAGCGTGCCCGCGCCGGAATAGAGGTCCAGCACGCTCTCGCCGCCCGTCAGCCGGGCCGCGGCGAGCGCGCCCTCGTAGAGCTGCTCGGCTTGGGCGCTGTTGGTCTGCAGGAACGCGTTACCCACCACTTCGAACTCGAGGCCGAGGAGCCGCTCCACGATCACGCCGTCGCCCACGAGCGGGCGCTCCTCCTCGGCGAACGCCACGTGCGCGCGGCCGCGATTCAGGCCCAGCGTGATCGTGCGCACCTCGGGCGACAGCGCCGCAACGCCCCGCGCCCACGCGTCGAGGCCAGCGAGCGACTCGGACGCGGCCACCAGGTGCACGGCGCAGCTCGCCGTGTGCGGCAGGTGGCGTATGGTCAAGAATCGCGCGACGCCGTCATGGCGCGACGGGTGGTACGCGCGCCAGCCGTGCGCGCGCGCGAACTCCTGCGTGAAGCGCACGATCTCCACCGTGAGCGGTGACGGCAGCCAGCACTCGCGCAGGGCGAACACGCGGTCGTACGTGCCGCGCTCGTGCAGTCCGAGCACGGCCGACTCGCGTCCGGCCTCGGCCGACGTGCCGGGGACCGGCGCGAACGAGAATTCCATCTTGTTCCGGTAGTGCCACGGCGAGGGCGCGGGCACGATCTCGCTCACCGGGGGGTCGGCGAACCCTCCCAGATGCTGCAGCGCTTCGCGGACCTGGCGCTGCTTCAACGCTGCCTGCTCGGCGTAGGGCAGCTCCTGGAACCGGCAGCCGCCGCACTGGTCCACGTGCGCGCAGCGTGCGGCGACGCGTCCGGCGGCAGCGGTCTTGAGCCCGGTGAAGCGGGCCTCGGCGAAACGCCGGTTGGCCTTGGTGACGAGAGCCGTCACGCGGTCGCCGGGGAGCCCGCGGTCCACGAACACCACCTGTCCCTCGACCCGAGCCAGCGCCTTGCCGCCCAGCGCCACGTCCGCGACGTCGAGGGTTAACACGTCCCTGACCTTCATGGGTGCTCCCGGAAGCCGCGCGTTCTGGCCCGCGTTCGGAGGAATCTGGCGGCGCGGGCGGAACCATTCCGCCCATCCGCCTGTCTATTCCCGCGATGCATGAATGATCCCCGTACGAGAAGTTCCACGCTAGCCCGAGCCTTTCGTGAGTCGCAAGCCGCCCGGCGGCCCCCACGAGCCGGGAACTCACCGAGGAGGAATCCCATGCGATTCAAGATGCCCGTTCTGGCGCTCGCCATGACGCTGGTCGCGGCGGCCGCCACTTCCGCGCTTGCCGCCGGCCAGGGCTGGTTGGGCGTGACCACGCAGTCCATCGACGCCGACCAGCGACGCGAACTCGACCTGACGCGCGATGGGCTGCTCGTCACCAGCGTGTCGCCCGACAGCCCCGCCGATCGCGCCGGGCTCGAGAATGGCGACGTCATCCTGAGCTACAACTCGCGTTCGGTGACCGAGCCCGAGGAACTCCGCCGGCTGGTGCGCGACACCGCGCCCGGCCGCACCGTGTCGTTGAGCGTGTGGCGTGATGGCGGCCGGCGCACTCTCGAGGTGAAGGTCGGCGACACGAACGACAGTGGCGACGACTCGTTCGACACCCGGGTGCCGCGGATGGCGCCCGTGCCCGACACGCCTGAACCGCCCGCCGCGCCGCGAGCCCCGCGTGCGCCGCGCGCGCCCCGCGACAGCGAGCGCGACGACGATGGCACGGTGCATCGCCGCATGATCGTCAACGGCCGCGAGCTCACCGACGAGGAGATGGACGACTACTTGAAGGAGTTGGACGGCGAGCACTTCATGAGCCCGAAAGACCTGAAGGAGTTCGAAGGTCTCAAGAAGCTCAAGGACATTCCAGGCATGCGCGGCTGGAGCAGCGACGACGGGAGCGGCTGGGCGTTCACGCCGATGGGTCGCGGCCGGCTCGGCGTGCGCGTCGAGAGGCTCACCGACGACCTGGCGCAGGTGCTCGGGGTCGAAGGCGACGAGGGCGTGCTCGTGGTGCAGGTGCTCGAGAACACGCCGGCCCAGAAGGCCGGGGTGCGCGCGGGTGACGTGATCGTGCGCGTCGACGGCGAAAGCGTGTCCGACCCCGCCGCTCTCGTGAAGGCGCTCCGCGGGCACGACGGCAGCGTGGACATCGTGCTGCTGCGCAAGGGCGTGCGCCGCACCATCAAGGCCGAGCTGGAGAAGGCCTGGGGCTCAGACGGCATGTTCTACAGCCCGAACGGGAAGCGCTTCAACATTCGAATTCCGGAACCCGGCAAGCTCCCCCAGGTGTATCGATGGAAGGCGAAGGACGAAGCGGGGAGCGACGAAGACCTCCGCGAGGAACTTCGCCAACTCCGGCGCGAGCTCCAGGAGCTGCGCCGTGAGCTGGGGGAGAAGAAGTAGCGGAAGAGGCAGCGTTCCGAGCGGCGTCCCCTCGGCGCGGTGTTCGCGCCCCGGTATCCGCCCCGGCCGCCGTCTCGGGGGGGCGTCGTTCCATCCGACCGCACCGTCAGGTGCCAGCATGGGGCGAAAGGGTTCGGATGGTGCAGCGCGGCGCCCCCACGAATCGGTGATGCACCGCCGGTCCGATCGATGCTGTCGGACCGGCGGTTCGCGTTTCGGTCGCTCGGTGTGACCGAGCTCAGGCTGGCCGCGGCGCCTCGCCGGGCCCGAGCGCGCGCCACGCGGCCACGAACGCCACCAGGAAGGCCAGGTCCGCGTACGCGAACCAGACCCACAGGACTGGCATGTTCCCGGCCGCAGCGTGCGCGAGCACGACGCCGGAGTAGGCGAGCTTCATGAGGATCCCGAGCAGGATGAGATCTCTCCGCGCCTTCGGCGCGGCGGCGACGAGGCCGAAGCCGATCCCGAACACGACGACGAATGCAGCGGGAAGCTGCACGTAGGCATCGTGGTTGGGAAGAACAATGCCGAAGCGATTCATGATCGGCTTGAAAGCGAGCCCGAGCACGACCCCGAGCACGATGTCGTACAGGGCGGCCAACACGAACAGCGGGCGAATCCAGGCGGGGATCATGTCGTGGCCTCCAGGTCTCCGGCGCCGGACGACGATCGCCGCCTGGCGCGCAACTCGCGAATGAACCGCACGCGGCGGGCTTCGATGAGCTCGGTGCGGTACAGGCGCCGCCCGAGCTCGACGAGGCCCCATTGAAGTTCATCAGGCGTCATGCCTGTGGGAACGAAGTTCACGTCGAACAACGTGCACCGGTCCCACGCTCCGTCCTCGAGCAGCCGGCCCTCGCGCCGGAGCCGGGCGTGGAGCGGTGTCCCCGGGAATGGTGTCATCACCGTGATCTGGACCTCGTAGAGCCCGGTGCGCTCCACGAACTCGTAAACCGAGTCGAAGATCGCGGACGTGTGCCCATCCAGCCCGAGCACGAAGCAGCCGTTCACGGTGATGCCGTGCGACTGGATGGTGCGGATGGCCGGCTCGTAGTGTTCGAGCTGCTCGCGTTTCCAATTGCGCCGTGTCTCGATGCCCTCCAGCCCGAGCGGCTCCGGGCTCTCGAGCCCGATCAGCACCTGCCGGCAGCCGCTCTCGCACATGAGATCGAGCAGCTCGGGATCGTCGGCGATCGAGACATCCGTCTCGGTGAACCACTTGACGTGCTCCGCGCGCAGCGAACGCAGCAGTTCCTTGGCATGCGTGCGCACGATGAAGCTGTTGTCGTCGGCGAACTCGATGAACGGGTGCGGCCAGCGGTCGCGGATGGCGTGGATCTCGTCCAGCACGCGCTCGACGGGCTTCACCCGGTACTTGGGCGTGATCAGGATGGAGCTGGCGCAGAAGTCGCAGCGGTGCGGGCAGCCGCGGCTGGTCTGCACCGTGAGGCGGTTGTAGCGCGCCAGGTCGAGCAGGTCGTAGCGCGGGACCGGCGACTCCGCCAGGTCGTACCAGTCCCCGGGATCCGGCCGGTACTCACGACGCAGTGCGCCGCGGCGAAAGTTCTCGACAACGCGCGGCCATGACCGCTCGCCCTCGCCGACCACCACCGCATCCGCGTGGGCGAGCGCCTCCCCGGGAAGCATGCTCACGTGCAGGCCGCCCATCACCACGGGAACACCGCGTGCGCGGAACCGATCCGCGATCCTGTACGCCTCGAGGATCTGCGCCGAGTACGAGGCCAGCGCGACAAGGTCGAAGCCGTCGGCGGGCGGATCTTCGCCCAAGTCACGCACCTCGTGGTACTCGAGCTCCACGTCGAGCGGGGTGAGCGCGGCGAGCGTGAGCAGCGACAGACTCGGGAGCGACGCGATGACGCGGCTCCGCTCGACGAAGCCCGGCAATGTGAGGCCGACCTCGGTGAGCTTTGGATTCGCGGCGCGCACGCCGGAGAGCGCGATGAGGCCGATCTTCATCGAGTCACCATGCCCCATGCGACGAGCCCGACACCCACGAACAGGCTCGCGACCGGCACGGCGAACACGAAGTGCAGCGACTTGCGCCAGGCCACGAGCGCGCAGCACGCCGGCATGGTGATGCCGCCGATGACCATGGCCCAGGACGCGATCCCAAGCCCGCCGGGCCCAAGGCCCGAGCGCGCGGCACTCATCGCGAACAGCAGGTTCAGGATGCCGAGGCCCATGAACGAGATGTGGCCGAGGCGCAGGAGCCGGCGGGGATGAGACGTGTATCCCCCGAGCCAGGACTCCTCGTGGAAGCGCAATCCCATGAGGAGCCCGGTGACGACTCCCGCCAGCATCCATATCCATCCGAACGTCTCGTTCACGGGCACGGACGCGCCCTCCACGGGAGTCGGAGCGTACCGTAGGCGTGATGAGCTTGCGACGGGACGCCGCGATGACCGCGGCCGATACGTCCCGCGCGTGCCGCGGCGGCGAGGCTCCACTACACTCCCCGCCCCATGCCGTTCACGCCGACGTACTGCCCGCGCTGCGCCACGCCGATGGCGTCGGCCGACGATCACGGGATGATCCGGCCCACATGCCCCACGTGCGGCTACGTCTGGTACCGGAATCCCGTGCCCGCGGCTGGCGTCATCCTCGTCGAGACCGGACGCGTGCTGCTCGTGCGCCGCCGCTGGGATCCGCGCGCGGGCGCGTGGTGCCTGCCGGCGGGCTTCATGGAGGCGGGCGAGCACCCCGAACAGAGCGCCGTGCGCGAGCTCCAGGAGGAGACCGGCGTCATCGCGCAGATCACCGGGCTGTTCGGTGTCTACGCCGGCTTCGACGATCCGCGCGTGCGCGCGGTGCTCATCCTCTACAGCGGCATCACGACGGGTGGCGAGCCGCGGGCGGGAGACGACGCCATCGAACTGGCCTGGTTCCCGCTCGACCAACTGCCAGAGGACATCGCGTTCGCTTCACACCGTCAGGCGCTCACCGAACTGCGTGAGCGCCTGGACGGTGACGCGAGCCAAGGGCGAGCGAGTCCTTAGCCGGGATCATTCAAGAGCCCTTGGCCTGCGCGGGCCGGCTGCGCATGAATCGTCGCGTTGAAGGCTTGGACCGCTCCTGCGACGTGTCACCGACACGACTCCGTCGCGGGCCAAGCCTTCGCCTTGCGCTTCACGGACATCCGTCCCTCTCGATTCACGGTTCATGAATGATCCCGGCTAGCCGCGCAGTTCGAAGGGATTCAGTTCGCGTTGCTCGGTGGAGACCGGCCGCGCCGCTTCCGACGGCGACTCCAGCTCCACGGGTTCGCTGAGCGTGACCGGCGGGTCCGTGTACACCGCCTGCGCCATGGTCACCGGGGCCGGGTCCTGCGCGCCATCGCGCACGCCCATGGCCAGCGACATCACGGCGCTCGCCATCATGGCGCGATCGAGGTCCGTCTCGTCGAATGCCTTGCCGTCCCGTTTGTTGCTCAGGTTCAACACACCAAGCAGCCGGTTGCGATGCACGAGCGGCACCGACACGAACGAGTCGGAGTTGTAGTGATCCACCCCGGTCGGGCGCACGGGCGTGGCGTCACCGCCCTTGCGCACGAGCACGGGCTTCCGGTGATGCGCCACCCAGCCGGCCACGCCCTGCCCGAGCGGCAGGCGGACGCTTCCGGCCACGGTGGGGTCCATGCCGCGATGCGCGGCGATCTGCAGCACCTGGTCGTCCACGCGCATGAGGCTGCAGCGATCCACGTCGAACGCGTCGCAGAAGCGCTGCACCAGCGCGCGTGACAGGAGCGAGGGGTCGTGCTCCTCCCTGGACACCTCGAACACCTCGCGCAGGAACTCCATGGTCTCGTGCTGCTCGTTCAGGCGCTGCTGCACGATGGCGAGCTGCGAGAATGCGTCGTGCAGATGCTGGCCGGCCGCCTCGCCCTGTTCCTCCAGGGCATGAAGCTGCTGCCTGAGCACCTCCAGCTCGGCGCGCTCACCATGTGCGGTGTGCTGGAGCCGGTCCAGCTCGCGAGACAGGATCTCGATGCGCTCCGACTTCAAGCGGTTGTCCTGCGCCAGCGTCGTGGCCTCGGCCTCGAGCTGACGCACGCGCTCCTGGAACGCGCCCTGCACGCGGCGTGACTGATCCTCGGCCACGCGCGTCTCGGGGGTCATCCGACCCTCCGAGTGCAGGCGCCTTGCAATGGCCACGGCGGCCATGGTGCGCATGGCGAGCACGGTCTCCACGGCCAGGCCCGGGAACGCGTTCCGGCGAGGCGAGACCAGCACGAGCAGGCCGAGCAGGTCGTCCTGATCGGCCAGCGGCACGATGATGCAGGAGTGCCAGGCCACCGGAGCCACGAGCGGACGCACCTGCGTGGCCTCGAACCGGTCCGGCTCGTACACAGGTGTGGTCCGGAAGACACGGGAGAGGAGCGAACGACGCTCGGCGGCGTTGAAGAATGCACTCGGCCGGAAGAACTTTCGCACGAGGCGGGCGGGCAGCTGGTCCACCGGCAGCACCACGTCACGGCGGTCCAATCGGCCGCGTTCGCGCTGCCAGACGCGCGTCACGACCTCGCGCTGGGTATCCACCTGGGCCAGGCTCGGGTGCCAATCCCCTTGATAAGCGCGGAGATACGACAGCAGTGCGTCGATGACCCCTTCGACATCGCCAGCCGCGGAGAGCTGATCGCAGACGTCCCTGAGATGGATCTTCGGCATGATGCGTTCCCCCCGTTGCTGGTGCGCGCGACGGATCGTCCGCCCCGGCAAGGCAATGCTCGTGCCCGGCTCGAGGGTGCGATTCGCCCCGTGCGCGCATGTCGCCCGGTCGGTGCGGCCAGCTGGGAAAACTCCTACAGTGGACGAAGCCAGCCTCCCACGATTTCCATTCCACTCGTCAGGAGCGTGTGATGCCTCGTCTCATCGCCGATCGACCTGTGCTCCGCATGACATCCGAATTGGGCCGCGTCATGGCCGCGGCGCGCGCGCGTGAACTCGCCGGCGAGCGCGTGCTGCACCTGGAGCGCGGCGAGCCCGACTTCGACACGCCGCCGCACATCGTGGAAGCGCTGGCGAAGGCGGCGCGCGACGGCTACACGCACTACCCCGACCAGCGCGGAGAGATCTCGCTTCGCGAAGTCCTCGTACAGAAGCTCGCGCGGGAGAACGGTCTCAGCACCCACGTGGACGACATCGTCGTCACCGCGGGCGGCACGCACGGGCTCTACCTCGCCATGCAGTGCCTGCTCTCGGCCGAGGACGAACTGCTCGTGCTGTCTCCGCACTGGATGGCCATCCCGAAGCTCGTGGGCTTCGCGTCAGGCGCGCGCTACCGCACGCTGCCCGTGTACCTAGAGCTCCTCTCGGGTGTGTGGACGCCCGCCGAGTTCGCGACCCACCTGCGCGCCGCGCTGACCCCCGCGACGCGCGGCATCTACTTGAACACGCCGAACAACCCCACCGGCGCGGTGCTCTCCCGCGAGCATCTCGCGGCACTCGCCGAGGTGGCGATCGAGCGAGACCTCTATGTCATCTCGGACGAGGCATACGAGCACCTCACGTACGACGGCGCGAAGCATGTCTCGCTCGGCTCGCTCCCGGGCATGGCCGAGCGCACGATCTCGGTGTTCACATTCTCGAAGACTTACGCGATGACCGGCTGGCGCGTGGGCTACGTCGTGTCGCCGCCTGCGGTGCGCAGCGTGTTCGGGCCGTTGCTCGCGTTCTACACCACGCACGGCGTGTTCCCCGCCTCGCAGATCGCAGCGCGTGAGGCCGTGACCGGCTCACAGGAGGCCGTCCACCACATGCGCGCGGCCTACGACGAGCGCCGCCGGCTGTTGCTCGACGGGCTCGCGGGCGGCAGCGCGGTGCGCGCGCCGGTGCCCAAGGGGGCGTTCTACGCGTTCGCCAACGTCGCGGCAGCGCGCAACGGTCGCGACCTGTGGGACATGATCGACGAATGGCTGGGCTTCGGCGTGGCGGCACTGCCGGGCACGGCGTTCGGACCCGAGTACGGCGACTGGGTGCGGCTCTCGCTCGCCACGCGCGCCGAGGACGTGGCCGAGGCGGCAAAGCGCATCGCGCAGCACGCCGGCGCCGGCGCACGGGCCTAGGCTCCGTTTGAGAACGCCGCACGAGCGCGCCGGGCCGGAAAGCACCACCGCGCAAGGAACGAGGAGGAGACAAGCCTTGTCTCGGCTGTCGACGACGAGTGACGCAGCCCGGTGGCGCCTTCCTGCCCGGCCCTTCGGGTTGGGGGCGGCGGCGGGGCATTCGCGGCGTCGCACCTCCTCGGCGTGTGCTGGAACACTGCCTCGTCGGTGCTCCTTGCGAATGGCCCGCCGGCGCCCCCAACGCGCTCGCGTGGCGTTCTCAAACGGAGCCTAGCATGGAGACCCCCGGGGGCTGGTGCCCCGAATGTGGCGAGCACTACGAGGCCGGCACGGTGGCGTGCCCGAACTGCCGGGCGTTGCTCGTGGATTCACGTCCGCCGCCGCCGGGATCGCCCGTGATCGTCCACCGCGTGCCCGATGCCGCGGCGGGAGCGCTGCTCGCCGGCGTGCTCGAGCACCATGGCGTACGCGTGCATCTGAGGAGCGCCACGCTCCCGGGCTACGGCGACGTGCGCCGCGACTGGGGCACCAGCGCCTGGGGAGAACTGCTCGTGCGACCCGAGGACGCCGACGAGGCACGTGAGTTGATCGCCGAGTACCTGGCCGCGCTCGAGCGAGGAGGCCGGGTTCGCGATGAGGACGTGGAGGAGGGGAACGGCGGGTAGAGATCCCGTGCCCGGGGCGCGCGGAGCGGCTATGCTCCGCGACGTCGAGGCGCATCCACTGCCCACCTTCGAGCCCGGGAGCCCCCGCATGAGTCGCCGACGTCTCCGCTCGTCTTGGCTCTTCCTCGCGGTCCTCTGCGTCCTCCCGCTCGCCGCGCGCGCCGCTAACCCCGCGCCGACCGCCCCGGATTGCGCCGCCGCCGGCTGTGTGACGCCCTACTGGGGCGCGGGGCAATACGCCGCCGGCTACGGCGCCGGCATTGGCTTCTATGCGGGGCAGACCTTCACGCCGAAGTTCACGGGGGTGCTCTCTTCCCTCCGTCTGGGGCTCGAGTCGTACGGCCCGGTCGGCGCACTCGTCGAGATCCGGACGACGCTGAACGGCCTGCCAACGACGACGGTACTCGGAAGCGCCACGGTGGCTGGCGCGCCGTACACGCCCGGCGTGTTCTACAGTGCGAACCTCGCGCCGCAGAACATCGTCCTCGGCGCGGGCACCCGCTACGCGATCGTCTTCGCGAACGACCCGCCGCAGATCATCAGCATTCTCGCAGCTTTCCCGCCGTGCGACGCGGCGGCGAGCGGTGCGAACGACTTCTTTTACAGCTACGACAACGGCCAGACCTGGTCGTTCACGGCCTCCCGCGACCGCTCGATCATCTTCGAGGTCTGCCTCGATGCCGCGACGCCGGCGAGCACGACGACCTGGGGGAGGGTGAAGGCGTTCTATCGTTAGCGCCTACTCCTCGTCCTCCATCACCACGCCAGGGCTGGGCGTGGCCTCGTCGGATTCCTCGTCGTCCTCGATCACATCCTCCAGCACGAACTCGCCATTCATGTTCTGCGGCAGGATGACGCGCGACAGCGCGCACGCGAACACCTCGTCCATGGTCTCCACGGCGATCAGTTCGAGCTTGTCGCGCACGTCGAGCGGGATGTCGTCCACGTCCTTCAAGTTGCCGGCCGGGAACATGAGCGCCCGGAATCCCGCGCGGTAAGCCGCGAGCGCCTTCTCGCGCATGCCGCCGACGGGCAGCACCTTGCCGCGCAGGCTCACCTCGCCGGTCATGGCGATGTCGTGATGGATGGCGCGATCCGAAAGCACCGAGGCCACGACGAGCCCCACGGTGATGCCGGCGGAGGGGCCGTCCTTGGGAACGCCCGCGGCGGGGAAGTGCACGTGGATGTCGAACCGCCCGAATGCGTCGGACGGAATGTCCAGCGCCGCGGCGCGCGAGCGCACGTACGAGTGCGCCGCCTGCACCGACTCCTTCATGACGTCGCCGAGCTGGCCGGTGAGCACGACGCGGCCCGCGCCCGGCATCTTGATGGCCTCGACGACCAGCACCTCGCCGCCGGCGGCGGTCCAGGCGAGGCCCATGGCCACACCCACCTCGTCCTCCTTGCCGGCCATCTCGGGCTGGTAGACGCGGTGGCCGAGGTAGTCCTCGAGCTGGTCCGGGCGCACGGCGTGACGGCGCGGGTCGCCCGTGGCTCGGGCTCGCGCCACCTTGCGGCAGATGGTCGCGATCTGGCGGGCGAGCGCGCGCACGCCGGCCTCGAGCGTGTAGTAGCGCACGAGCGCGCGCACGGTCTCGTCCGAGAGCGTCACGTCGCGTCCGGTGAGGCCGTGCTCCGTGAGCTGTCGAGGCAGCAGGAATCGGCGCGCGATCTCGAGCTTCTCGTCCTCGGAGTAGCCCGGAACCTCGATCACCTCCATGCGTTCTTGAAGTGCTTCGGGCACGAGCTCGAGCTGGTTCGCGCACATGAGCACCACGGCGTGCGACAGGTCGACCGGCAGGCCCAGGTAGTGGTCGGTGAACTGCGCCGCGCTCTCGGGATCCAGGAGTTCGAGCAACACCTCGGCCACGCCGTGGCCGCCCTCGCCCACCAGCCGGTCCACGCCGTCGATCAGCAGAACCGGGTTCCGGACGCCGGCCGCGCGCACCGCGCGAAGGATCTTGCCCGGCTGCGCGCCCGGTGTGGTGCGCTGCTCGCCCACGAGCTCGACCGCGTCCGACGTGCCCGAGACATTCACGCGCGCGAACGGCCGGCGGAGCGCGCGCGCCACCTCGCTCCCGAGCGAGGTCTTCCCCGTTCCATGCGGGCCGACCACGCACAGCGCGGGACCCGGCAGGTCGCGCTTCAGCCGCCGCACCGCAAGGTATTCGAGGATGCGCTCCTTGGCCTTCGTGAGTCCGAGGTGCTCCTGCTCCAGCTCGGCCTGCACGTGTCGCAGGTCAGCGTCCTCGCCTGCCACCACCTCCCATGGCGTGCTCCACAGCCACTGGAGATAGGCGCGCACCTGCGCCGCCTCGGGCGAGCCCGTGGGAAGCCGGCGCAACCGATCCATCTCTCGCTGCGCCCGGCGCGACACCTCGAGGGGCAGCGAGCCGGTGGTGGCCGGACGCACGCCCGGATGCGTGCTGTCGGCCGAGCGAAGCGAGGGCGCCTCGAGCGCGGACGTGGCGCGCAACGTGCGACGACCCTGCGACGGACGGTTTCGGGACGGCCGGGCCATGGGCCCTCCGTGGCGGTGGGGGGAGGCGAAAGGGGATGCCCGGGCCCGGGTGGCGGGGCCCCACCGTCAAGGAGAAGCAAGTGCACTGCCGTTCGGCGAAGGCATTCGCGGGGCGCCGGCGCAGGTGCAGAACCGCATGCCCCCATGCGGGTTCGGGGGCGCGGCGCGAGTGCCGACAGCGAATCTCCGCGGCATCGCGGGTGAAGCCGATGCGACCGCACGGGTTGGCGAGTGACGCGCGAGTGGGCGGCACGCCCGAGGCGTGCGCGCCGCAACGTTCGGTTGCAGAAAGCAAGAACCCCGCGCCCGTGAGGGCGCGGGGTCCCGCTGCGAGCGAAGGCTACCCGTTCAGCGGTAGATGGCCTTCACACTGCCCCACGTGGTCGAACGCGTGGGAGTCGGACGCGAGCAAGCGTCGTCGAATGTCGTGCCGACACCGAGGTTGTCCACGATCCAGTTCCAATCGGCGGCTCCCGCGAACTCCGCCGGGAGCGTGGAGGCGGCATTGCTCTGGCGCAGGCCGAATCCCTGAACCGCGAGCGCCGCGATCGCCGCGTTCACGTCCGTGACGCTCGGGCTGAACTCGGTCACCGGGTTCACCCACAGCGTCGAGGACTTGTTCACAGGATCGTAGTTGATGACGAGCGTGTAGTCCTGGTTGAAGTTGAGCGGGGCCGTCCACCGCGTGAGGCCAACCGCGGCGGCGGTGCTCGAGTGCGAGATGCCGAACGTCCACCCACCACCCGGGAAGTTCACGACGTACACGCGCGAAACCAGGGCCGCGGCGCCCGCATCCTTCAGCTCCGCGAAGTAGATGGGCTTCGGTATGCCCGCGAACGTCGGGATGTTCGCGATGAAGCATGCGTAGGTCTTGCTCGTGGTCGGCTGGACCGCGAACAGCCGGTGGTCGTCGTTCGACGGGTTGCCGATGGCGCCGCCGGTCGCGCGGCCGCCGACGACCTGGACGTCGGTGACGGCCCCGCTGTAGTTCGCCCAGCCACCATTGGGAACGAGGTTGCCGTTCGCGTAGGCGAAACCATCGGCGAAGATGCTGATGGCGGAGGCGGGGGGAGCGAGGACCGCGGCCAGGGCGAGGACGCCCAGCAGGGTAGCCAGTCGCTTCATGAGGGGACTCCTTTCAACTGTTGGATAGCGTGGTGGGTGCCCGTTGCGGGATCACCAATGCCGGCTCGACCACGGCCTAATCGAGGCGTCAGATCGCTGAGGTGGAGTCGGGACACCATGAAAGATGCGCGAATTCCCCCAGCCGGGCAAGGGGAGAATCACTTTCGTCCCACTTGTCTCCCCACCGCAACGCACACCGGGAAACTCCGGAACACCCGTATGAACGCAGGCCGGTTATCCACAGCGGTGGCACCCTCGAGTCGCGAGCGGGCGGACCCACTCCCGGGGGGCGGGAGGCGGTTCGCGCGCCGTGAGGTCAGGCGACCCGAGGGCGGCGAAGCACGACCCAGCCCATGCGCAGGGCATTCGCGACCAGGAACAGCGCGAATCCCCGGGCCAGGTCCGCCTGCGGAAGCCGCTGGGCCACAAGCGATGCGAGCGGGGCGCCGACGAGCGCTCCCAGCATGAGCCCGGGTAGCAGCCGCGGCACGACGTTGCCCAGCCGATGGTGCTCGAGCGCCCCGAACGGGGCCGTCACCAGGATGAGCGCGAGGCTCGTCCCCTGGGCCATCTGCTGGGGCATGCCGAACAGCAGCGTGAGCGCCGGCACCGCGATGACCCCGCCACCCACGCCCATGTACCCCGAGAGCATCCCCACGGAGGCGCCAACGCCGAGCGAGGCCAGCATCCCGGACGCGCCCGTGAGCGCGTGATCGGCCGAACCCACCGGGGCTCGCCACAGGATGCGCGCCGCCACCAGCAGTACGAACACCGCGAACGACAGGGTGAGGCGCTCGCGGCTCGTGCGCGCGGCGAACCGTGCCCCCGCGCGCGCGGCGACCACGCTCGCCACCGACATCAGCGCCGCCGGCCACCACGCCACGTTGCCCGCGAGGCCGTAGACCACGAGGCCCGCCACCGCGGTCGCGCCGATCGCCGCCAGGGACGTGCCGTGCGCCTGATGCTGGGTGAGCGAGAAGAACGAGGTGAGCAGGGGCACCAGCAGGATGCCACCGCCCACCCCGAACAGTCCGCCGGCCAAGCCGACCACGAGCCCGGCCAGCGCGGCCGCCCAGTTCGCGCGCGACGCGACATCGCGCGCGCTCATGTCAGAGGTGCGTGGACGTGGCGGCGGGTTGCTGCACCTTCTGCAGCAAGCGGACCGTGTCCGCGAAGCGCGTGGCGTTCGTGGGCGCGCCCAGCACCACCGCGATCAGGTCTCGGCCCTGCGTGCGAACCCAGGTCGCGAAGCAGTAGCCGGCCTCTTGGATGAATCCGGTCTTGCCGCCCAGCACCTCGTAGCGCCCGTAGAGCAGGCGGTTCGTGTTGCCGATCATGTGCCGGCGGCGATCCGAGCGGAACTCGTGCGAACGCGTCGTGGAGATCTCGGCGACGAGCGGCTCGTTGGCGGCCGCGTGCAGCAGCCGCGCCACATCCGATGCCGTGGACACGTTGTGCTCGTCCAGGCCGGTGAACTCCACGAACCGCGTGCCCGTGAGGCCCAGTTCCACGGCCTTCAGGTTCATTCGCGCGATGAAATCGCTCGGCGGGAGTCCCGACTCGCGCGCCACCACTCGCGTCGCGCAGTTGTCCGAACTCATGAGGCTCATGCGCAGGAGCTCGCCGAGCGGCACGATCTCTCCGCGACGAAGCTGCGTATGGCCCGCGCCGCGGATCTCGGAGAGGGTCACCTCGGCCTGGCGCGACAGGTCGGGCTTCTGTTCGAGGAACACGAGCGCCGTCATGAGTTTGGTGAGACTTGCGATCGGCACCGAGCGCGACGAGTTCTTCTCGAACAGCACCTCGCCCGTGCCCGGATCGAGCAGGATGGCGTTCCGCGCGTACACCCCGTCCGCCGGCAGCGGCCGGCGCCGGCGCGCGCGACGCCGCCGCGTCGCGGCGGAGTGAGTCGTGCCCCTCGTGACGGCGAGCGTCACGGGACCCGGCGCGGAGACTGGGGCAGGGGCGGCCTCGGCCATCGTGGCGAGGCTCGCCAGCAGGGCGAGGACGTGGGGCACGCCCGGCAAGCGCAAACGCATGGAGGATCTCCTTGAAGGCCCGGAGGGAGTACCGGGCACCGAACCATCCTTGGTATCGGCAGGTATATCTTATGAAGATTAGCCGTTGTGCTCGCGGTAAGTCAAGGCCTTGCATGCAGTTCGCAATGCCTGCCATGGCGATTGCTCACGGCCCCGGGGTGACGCGCTGCCGGAAACTCGCCAAAGCTGTTGCAGCGAGTGTGTCGGCACGCGCGAACTCCGCCAGGCGGCGCGGCTCCTTGCAAACTTCGGTCCGGGACGGGAGGTCCTGGCGAAACAGCCATTCGACCCTGCTGACCCGGGCTTCGAACATGCGCCCATCGGGCGCCGGCGCGCCGCGCAACAGGATCGCCGCGCCGCGAAGCGCCTCGGGCACCGCGCGCAGCTGGCGCGTGACGCGATGCGTCCGCGAACAGCCGCTCGCAGGGCCGGAGGCCAGTGGCGCGCGCGCGGCGGCGGCCACGATGTCGAGCCACAGGAGCGCGTCACGCCGGAGCGCCCCGCCCGGCTCGGTCTCGGCCAGTTCGAGCGCCAGCCTGGCGCGCAGCGAGTCGGTGCGAGCGCCGGCGGGCAGCGTCGAGGCGCGGTCGAGCATGGTGTGGAGCGCGCGAGCGTGCGCTGCGATGTTCGACTCCGACAGGCCCACGAACGCCTCGCCCGCGGGCGTCTCCAGGTTCCAGAGTTCGGCGAGGTCGGGGCGGTGGCGCGCCAGGAGCTGCGCCTGGCGCGCTTCTACGCGGGCCAGCTCCGCGGAGACCTCCGGCGTCGCGGCGGCCGCGACGCCCGCCACGAGGCCTGCGAACGCAAACAGTCGGCGCGCGAGGCGGGGTACCCCGTTCATGGACGTGGAGTCACCGACTCCACGAGTGTCAGTGGATCGTCCACCTTGAGCGGCGAGGTGGCGAGGAACGCCTGCGCGTGGCGGACGCCGATCTGCCAGCCCCAGTAGCGCGCGTACGACTCGAACGCCTCACGGGGGTGCGGCGAGTTCGCCGGGCGCGGCCGGTCGGGGTGGTAGAACTGGCTCTTGTGGGAGTCGATCGCGTTCAGCCAGTCCTCGGCGTACGCCGAGATGTCCACGATGAACGTGGGCTTCGAGCCGGGCGGGATGAAGTAGAAGTAGATCGCCTTCGCCTGATAGGGCTCGCCTTCGCACGGCGCCTTGGCCAGGTGCGCGAGGTTGTACGCGTTCGCCACGATCTGGCCGGTCTTGTAGTGGTCGTTGTGGCCGAGGCCGCGCCCGATGGGAAGGTCGTAGTAAGGGGACAAAATGATCTGCGGCCGGTGCCGGCGGATGACGTTCGCCACTATGCAGCGGTTCTCGAACGTGTCCTCGACCCGGCAATCACCCAGGTCCAGGCACTCGCGCACGTCGAGTTTCAAGACGGCTGCCGCGGCACGGGCCTCATCCGCCCGGATCTCTGGCGTGCCCCAGCCCATGTCACCGGAGGTCATGTCGATGATGCCCGTGGTGCGGCCACGGTCCTTGAGTTTGCGCAGCACGCCGCCCGTGCCGATCTCGGCGTCATCGGGGTGGGGCCCGAAAGCCAGGATGTCGACGGCCATGCACTCTCCGGGAAGGGGGGGTACGCCGGTGCTGCACCGGCGGAGGCAAGGGGGGCACCCGCGCGGAGCGCGGGTCCGGGCACTATAGCGACCGGGCCGCGACCCGTCACGAGGACGGCTTGGCCTGAAGCCACCGCACGGGCCGGGCGCCACCGGGCCGGCGGCATCCGCTATTCTCTGGACGCGATTCCCCCCCGTCACTCGAGAACTCCATGCTCTATTTCGCCTATGCCTCCAACCTCGAACCGCAGCAGATGCGGCGGCGCTGCCCGGGCCATTCTGTCGTCGGACTGGCCGAGTTGAAGGACCACCGACTGTCGTTCCCGCTCACGTCGCACGACTGGGGCGGGGGCGTCGCCAGCCTGGGCGTGGCGCACGGCGAAACGGTATGGGGCGTGGTCTACGCCGTGACCGAAGAGGACATGGCCTCGCTCGATCGATACGAGCACTTCGTGGGGCCTGGAGACCAGCACAACCTCTACGACCGCGAGACCGTGAGCGTGCAGCTCGTGCGCGCAGACGATGGCTCGTTCCCGCGGCGCCTGCTCCCGTGGACGTTCATCGCACGACCGGCGAACCCGTCGCCGCCCTCGCGACGCTACTTGGACGCGATCCTGATCGGCGCGCGCCACCACCGGCTGCCCGACGAATACGTGGCCCGCCTCGCGGCCATGCCAGTGACGAACTGATCCGCGAGTGGGAGTCCCCGACATGGAAACGTCGCTCGTCGGACGCACGCTCGCCCGCTATCGAGTGGTGGAGCGCCTGGGTGGTGGCGGTATGGGCGCGGTGTATCGCGCCTGGGACGAGCGCCTGCATCGCGACGTGGCGCTCAAGGTGCTCTCGCCGAACGTCCTGCAGCGGCGGGACGCGCGCGCCCGCCTGCGCGAGGAGGCGCGGCTGTTGTCGCAGCTGGATCACCCGGGCATCGCCACGGTGTACGACTTCGACCAGCACGACGACATCGAGTTCCTGGTCATGGAACTCGTGCGCGGGCAGACGCTCGCCCAGCGCGTGGCGGGCGGCCGGTTGCCCGAGCCCGAGGTCGTGGACATCGCGCTCCAGATCTGCGAGGCGCTCGAGGCGGCGCATGAACGCGGCATCATCCATCGCGACCTGAAGCCCGCGAACGTCATGGTCACCACGCGAGGACGCGTCAAGGTGCTGGATTTCGGTCTCGCCACCTGCTGCCTCGAGGACGACACATCGCTCTCCGAGGCCATCACCCGACCGCTCTCGCTCGAGGGCACGGTGCCGTACATGTCGCCGGAGCAGCTGCTCGGCCGCCCGGTGGACGAACGCGCCGACGTGTTCTCGCTCGGCGCCGTGCTCTACGAACTGCTCGCCGGCGAGCCGCCGTTCCAGGGCGCGGTCCTGCCGGCCGTGACCGACGCCATCCTGCGCCAGCCCGTGGTGCCGCTCGCGCAGCGCCGCGAAGGACTCGCGCGCGGCCTCGACGTCGTGGTCGAGCGCTGTCTCGAGAAGCGCGGCGAGGACCGCTACCCCAATGCGCGCGCACTCGCCGCCGACCTGCGTCTCGTCGCCGCCGGAACCGGCGTGGAGCGCCGCCGACCCGCGAGTGGTTCGCGGACGCACGACCCCGAGGCGCACCGCTCGTACCTGCGCGGCCGGCGACACTGGAGCAAGCGCACGCGCGCCGGCCTGATGCAGGCCATCGAGCAGTTCGAGGCTGCCATCGACCTCGATCCCGAGCACGCCCAGGCCTACTCGGGACTCGCCGACAGATACGCCATCCTCGCCGCGTGGCTGCCGCCACGGCTCGGTTACCAGAAGGCACGCGCCGCGGCCAAGCGCGCGCTCGAACTGGACTCGAACTCGGCCGAGGCGCACACGTCGCTGGCGTTCGCCGAACTGTTCGCGGACTGGAACTGGGCGGCGTCCGAGGCGGGCTTCCGGCGCGCGCTCGCGCTGGACCCCACGTACGCCACCGGGCACCAGTGGTACGCCGAGCTGCTCACCGCTCTCGGGCGGTTCGACGAGGCGCTCGAACAGGCGTCCGCGGCCGAGGAGCTGGACGCGCTGTCCTACGCGATGCCCACGACGCTCGTGAACGTCTTCTACTACGCGCGGCGCTATGACGAGGCGCTCGAACATCACCGGCGGATGGTGGCGCTCACCACGCCCGACAGTGGGCTCGGCGGCATCGCCGACCGCGCGCGCATCCTCGAACAGAGCGGACGCCCGGAGGAGGCCGTGGCGGAGTACCGCTCCGTGCTCAAGTCCGACGACGATCCGCGCATCCGCGCCGGGCTCGCGTGCGCGCTGGCGCTCTCCGGCCAGACGAGCGCGGCCCGGAACGAGTTGGCGCTGCTGGAGTCGGTGGCGGAGGAACGCCACGTGCCGCCCTATTCCCTGGCGGGCCCGCTGGCGTTGCTGGGCGATCTCGAGCGCGCGTTCGCGAAGCTCGAGGAGGGGTTCACGACGCGTGACCGCGCCATGGTGTGGCTGCGCGTCAATCCGCGCTTCGACCCGCTGCGCGGCGACGCGCGCTACACGTCGCTCGTGGAACGGATGGGGTTCCCGGGCTGACAGGGGATCGCACCGCGCGCTGCTCCCTCGACTAACCGAGCGCCGCCACGTCGCGGTCCA
>JAHFBW010000357.1 GCA_023249845.1 Candidatus Eiseniibacteriota bacterium | reverse complement strand
CCTCCACAGCGACACGGCGCAGGCCGCGAGTGGTTCGAGCGTGCACATCCGGCTGCGGAACGTTCGCTTCAAGTGGTCGGACAAGGTCTACATCGACGCCGGCGATCTCGCGGTCCGGGCGGTGCCGGTGCAGGGCACGATCGTCAACTTCGATAACCTCGAATCGTTCTCCATGATTGTGCAGAAGTCGGTGGTGCGCATCCGCCCCGACGTGCTCGGCGGCATGTTCAACGAGAGCATCTTCAACTACCCGGAGTCACGGGTGCGCGAGCTGCGCGTCTCGATCGCCAAGGACGACCAGGGGCAGCGCACGGTCGAGCTGAGCGGCAAGGTCAGCGTCGTGGCCTGGGTCCCGTTCACCATGTTCACGCACCTGGGCGTGGACCAGCAGACGAACACGCTGGTGATCGAGGTCGATCACTTGAAGCTCTTCGGCATCCTCCCCGCCACCAAGCTGCTGCGCTGGACGCCGCTCCACCTCGACCGCCTGATCTCGCTGCCGCCGAACAAGAGCCTGCTGGTCGACGGCAATCGCATCATGGTCAAGCCGTTCGGCCTGTTCCCGCCGCCGCGCATCAACGGCAGAATCGCGGGCGTCACGGTCGACGACAACGCCATCAGCCTGACGTTCGCGGGCGACGCCATCCCCGCGCCCAAGTCCTCCGCGAGGAACTACGTCTACCTGCAGGGCGGCACGTCGGAGTTCGGGCGCTTTCGCATGGTCGACACCGACGTGCTGATCCTGGACAAGGACCCGTCGAACCCGTTCGGGTTCTCGCTCCTGCACTACGCGGAGCTGATCCCGAAGAGCGCGGTCGAGATCCCCGACACCAAGTCGGCGCGGATCACGATGCCGGATTTCTAGACCGCCCCCGCCACGCGTCCAGCGAGAACCGGTCCCACGTGCGCGGCAGCGCCAGCACCAGCACGGTGAGCACCAGTCTCGGGAACACGTGCTCGTGGAATGCATACAGCGGGTTGTGCAGCAGGTGGCCGAACGTGACCACGCACAGCACCGCGCCGAGCATCGCCAGCCCGGCGGTGGTGTACAGGCCCACCAGCACGAGGAAGCCGCCCAACAGCTCCGCGAACGGGATCGTCACGCCCATCGCCCACAGCGACCAGACGGGAAGGAACGTGTCCGCGAACGGCAGGAACCACTGCTTCGCGTGCCCCACGGGCGTCTGCACGAACACCTTGTAGAGCCCTGCCTGGAAGAAGATCAGCCCGAGCACGACGCGCGGGAACAGCGCCGCGAGCGCCCGGCGCGTGCTGTCCCGCGCGGCGTCAGTCATGCCCGCTCCAGCCGTCGCCTCATGCCGGCAGCGTCGAGCCCGTACTGCAGCATGCCGTCGTCCGAGCGGCCCGCGCCCATGCGTTCGTAGAACGCGCGGGCCGGGTTCCACTCGAGCACGGCCCAGTCCACGCGGTGGCAGCCGTGCGCGAGCGCGTCCTCCACGAACGCGTCGAACAGCTTCTCCCCCGCCCCCGTTCCGCGCGCGATCTCCTCCACGAACAGGTCCTCGAGCCACATGCGCGCGTTGGTGCGAAATGACGAGTAGGTGAAGTGGAAGAGCGCGTAGCCCACCAGCCTGCCGTCCGCGCGCTCGGCCACCCGGCCGAACAGCGCGGGCGGAGCGTCGAACAGCAGCGCCTGCAGCCGCTCGCGCGAGCCGGTGAGGATGTCGGTCAGCTTCTCGTATTCCGCGAGACCGTGGATCATCTCCCACACGCGCCCGAGGTCGTCCGGCCGGACGGGCCGGACGTTCACCGTTGGGCGGCCTCCGGCCGCGCCCCTCTCCGGCGTCATCATTCTCCGATCACCTTGATGAGGATGCGCTTCTTCCTGCGCCCATCGAACTCGCCGTAGAAAATCTGCTCCCACGGTCCGAAGTCGAGCTTGCCGGCGGTGATCGCCACCACCACCTCGCGGCCCATGACCTGGCGCTTCAGGTGCGCATCGGCGTTGTCCTCGCCGGTGTCGTTGTGGCGGTACTGGCTCGTGGGCGCGTGCGGCGCGAGGTTCTCGAGCCACACCTCGTAGTCGTGATGCAGGCCCGACTCGTCGTCATTGATGAACACGCTGGCCGAGATGTGCATGGCGTTCACGAGCACCAGCCCTTCGCGCACACCGCTCTGTTCCACCGCCTGCGCCACCTCGCGCGTGATGTTCACGAACGCGCGGCGCCCGGGGATGTTCATGGCGAGATACTCGGTATGACTTTTCATGGCCGGGCACCTTAGCACGCACGACGGCGTCGTCCCCGGCGGGGTCGGAAAGGCCGTGCGTTGCGCGAGTCGGCCCCGCCGCAGCGGGGCCGACCGCGCAAGCTTTCGCTGCGGAATGCACGGCCCGTCCCCGCGCTTGTCGCCCCCCGAGTCGGGTGTTAGCGTCCCGCATCTAAACTCGACATTCCCGCGCGGCAGGCCGCTGACTGGCTCGCACATGTGAGGCCCGCCGCTCGCTTCAACCATGACTTTCGACGCGAGGAGTAAGGCCTTGTCCAGCAACGCAGTTACAGACATCGTCATTCTCTCGGGTGCGCGCACGCCCATGGCCGAGTGGGTGGGCGGCAAACGTGGCGACGGCCAGAGCGGCGGGGCGCTCGCCAGTGTGTCCGCCATCGACCTCGGCGCGGCCGCGGCGCGAGCCGCGCTCGACCGCGCCGACGTGCTGCCCGGCGCGGTGGACCACGTCGTCATGGGCAACGCGCTCCAAACCTCGGCCGACGCTATCTACGGCGCGCGCCACGTGGGCTTGAAGGCCGGCGTGTCGGACGAGTGCCCGGCGCTCACCGTGAATCGCCTGTGCGGCTCGGGGCTGCAATCGGTGGCGAGTGCGGGCCAGCTCCTGATGCTGGGCGAGGCGCGGTGGGTGCTGGCGGGCGGCATGGAGAGCATGAGCCAGGCTCCGCACGTGCTGCGTGGTGCGCGCGGCGGCATCAAGCTCGGGCCCGGGCCGGCGCTCGAAGACTCGCTGTTCGCGGCGCTGCGCGACAGCTACTGCGGTCTGTACATGGCGCAGACCAGCGACAACCTCGCGCGCAAGTATGGCGTCACGCGCCAGCAGCAGGACGAGTTCGCACTGCGCTCGCACGACCGCGCGAACAAGGCCAACAACAACGGCCGCTTCGCGCAGGAGATCGTGGC
>JAHFBW010000076.1 GCA_023249845.1 Candidatus Eiseniibacteriota bacterium | reverse complement strand
ATGAAGCGCCTGCGCAGCAAGGTGGAGGCGACGCCGTACGAGCCCTCCGATCTGCCTGCGATCGAGCCGGACAGCACGGGCAGCGAGGCGCCCGCGGATTCGAGCGCGGGGTAGCGGTAGCACCGCCAGGAACCGCGGCCGTCTCCCCCCCTGAGCCGAAACTCCTTCCAGCGGAACGGCTTGACGCCGTGGGCCCGCGAGCGGTTCTCTGCCGGGAATGAACTCACCCGCGGGGCGTACCTCGATTGCCGGGCCGGACGACGCCGCTCTCGTGGTCGCCAGCCAGAAGGGCGACCAGGCGGCGTTCGGCGAGATCGTGCGCCGCTATCAGCGGGCGGTCCACCGCCTCGCGTGGTCGCTCACGCGCAACGCGAGTGACGCCGACGACCTGGCGCAGGAGGCGTTTGTGCGCGCGTGGGGGGCGATCGGCCGATTTGAGATCGGGCAGCCGCTCTACCCCTGGCTCGCGCGCATCGTGACCAACCAGGCGTTCTCGCTATTCCGGCACCGCCGGCGCAGGCCCGAGACCTCCATCGAACCCCTGGTCGAAGCGGGGCAGCAGTGGGGTGTGGATGATGATCCGGCCGAGCATTCGGAACGCGGCGAGCGCGACGCGCTGCTGCGAGAGTGCTTCGCTTACCTGGCCGAGGAGCACCAAGCGGTGCTGGCGCTCCGCGCAGTGCAGGACCTTTCCTACGACGAGATCGCCCGCGCGCTGAACGTGCCGATCGGCACGGTCATGTCGCGCTTGTCTCGCGCGCGCGCCGACCTCAAACGGCGCATCGCCGAGCGCAGTGGAGACGCACCATGAGCCACCTGACCGATGCACAGCTGAGCGCGCTTCTGGACGACGCGCTGGCAGTACCCGAGCGCGTCGCGTGCGATGCGCACCTGGCCGAGTGCGAGGCGTGCCGCGCTCGCGTGGCCGAGTACTCGGCGCTGGACGAGTCGCTCTCGCAAGCGCTCACGCATGATCCTGGCGACGCCTATTTCGTGGATTTCGCCGAGCGCGTCCAGGCGCGCATCTCGGCGGAGTCGCGCGCCGGAGCGCCGGCGGGCGCGGGAACGCGCGCTAGCGCCCGTTCGCCCTGGCAGTGGCTCGTCTCGCCGCGCGGGCTCTCGCTCGTCGGCGGAACGGCCGCGCTGTTGGCGGTGGCGGGTCTCGCGTGGATGCGCTTCCAGCGGCAGGACGACGTCGCGCGCGTGCTCCGGAGCGCGGCGCCCGGGACGGTGGGAACCACCGCGCGCGAGCAGGCCGCACCGCCGTCGCAGGAAGGCTCACCTGTTCCGCCGCCCACAGCGCAGCCCGGCGCGGGCGTCACCACGGGCGGCAAGCGGGCCTCCAGGTTGGACGCGTTGCCGCCCGCCGCACCAGCGCCCACCGCGTCACTCGAGGCGCCGCAGGCGAACGCGCTTCGCGCGCGCGAGGTTCGCAGGCTCGAGAATGGCGAAGAGGTGCCGGTGCGCCCGAAAGCCTCGCTTGCGGAGCCGGGCGCGGCGGATCGCTCTCGCCTGAACGAGCGCGAGTCGTCGGCAGGCGTCGGCGTTCCGATCGCCGAGATGAAGCGACGGGCGCTCGTGCCGGCCGCCGGGGAAGCTCCCGCGACCGTGAAACCTCGCGCGCGCGATGCCGCGCCGGCGCCGACGCTCGCCCAATCGGCTCCGAGTCCGGCTCCCAGCCCGGCACCGGCCACACCGGCCCCGACCCACAAGGAGCGCGCGGGCTCGACGTGGGGAAGTGCGAAGGCGCTCTACGACGAGCGTGTGCCGAGCGCGTCGCGGGCCGAGAGCACGGTCCATCTCCTCACGCCGCGCGGCATCACCAGCCGCGAGGCGCAGTCGAACACCGGGCCTCCGGCGCTCGCGCTCGCCGCGGAACTCGCCTCGCCCTGTGGCACGGTGCACGACACGCATGGCCGTGCGCTCGCGGGCGTGCAGATCATTGCGCTGGGCGCCGTCGCGCGAACGGCGCGCACGGGGCCCGACGGTCGCTTCTGCCTGACTTCGCTTCATGCGGGCGACACGCTGAGCGTGTTGCGCGTGGGCTACGAACCCATTCGCGTCGTCGTGACGCCGTCCACGTCGCTCGCGCTGCAACTCGAACCGGTGGGCACGCTCGAACCCACGGCGGGCAAGCTGGCGTTCGGCAAGGACCAGGCGTCGCTCACTCGCGCCCCTCAGCCCGATGATGGTCGATCGTTCGCGCGCAGCGCGCCCATGACCGCTCCCATCGCCGACGTCTATGCGACCCAGTCCGCGTCGGTCCGCCAGGCCGTGACCGGGGCGCGCGAGGCCTTGATCCGGGCACGGCGTGAGCGAACAGCAGCTTCCTACGAGAGAGCGGCCGACCGCTGGGAACGTGTCGGCGTTCTCACCACCGGTCAGTCCTCGTACGACGCGCGATTCCAGGGGCTGGGCGCGCTGCGAGAGGCCTATCGTCTCGAGCGCAGCGAGGCACGGCGCACCCGGCTGCTGTCGAGACTCGTCACGTTCATCGCCTCCGCACCCGAGACGCTCCCCGAGCGCGCCACGGCGCTCCGCTGGCAGGCGGCGATCGAGTCCGAGTCGCGCTGAACGCGCCAGGCCGATTTCGCTTGAGTGGCTCGGGCGTCTCACGCACCCTTTCGCGCGGATTGCCGCTCCCCTCCATATCGACCACCCCTCGAGAGGAAGATTGTGGCCACCGTCACCATTCCCGCCGCTGAGCCGGACCGCCCGAGGACCGCCGAAGCGATCGAGCGCGACTGGTTCGAGAACGTCTACCAGGGCGACAAGATGAAGCAGGCCACGGTGCGCGCCGTGGTGATGGGCATGTTCCTGGGCGCCATCATGTGTCTGAGCAACGTGTACGTGGGCTTGAAGGCCGGCTGGAGCATGGGCGTGGCGATCACCTCATGCATCCTCGCTTACGTCATCTTCCAGGCAGTCACGAGGATCTTCCGGCAACCGACGTTCTCGATCCTCGAGAACAACGCCATGCAGTCGGCCGCGTCGGCCGCCGGCTCCATGACCTCGGCTGGCATCGTGAACGCGATCCCCGCGCTCATGATGCTGAACCCCGCCGCGGTGCCGCCGCAACACATCCTCATCGTCTGGGTCATCCTCATCTCGTCGCTCGGCGTGTTCCTCGCCGTGCCGGCCAAGCGCCAGTACATCAACATCGAGCAGCTTCCGTACCCGAGCGGCACCGCGGCGGCCACCACGCTGCGCGCGCTGCATGCCAAGGGCGACGAAGCGGCGCGCCAGGCCAAGGCGCTCGGTTTGGCCGGCCTGCTCGGCGCCGCGATCACGTGGTTCCGCGATGCGAACATCCCGGGCGGCATGAGGGCGTTCATCCCCGCCACCTGGGGCACGGGCTGGATCACTGGCGGCTGGCTCGGCTCGCGCGCGGTGACGGATCCGGTCTCGGGCCTGGTGACGCAGGTGCCGTGGACGCTGCAGAACTATGGGCTCGCGTTCGAGGGCTCGCTGCTGTTCGTGGCCGGAGGCGCGCTGATCAGCTTCCGCCAGGCGTGGAGCATGATGCTGGGCGCGACGGTGAACTACGCCATCCTGGCGCCCATCTTCCTGCGCGCCGGAGACATCGAGACCGTGAGCTTCCGCAAGATCTCGTCGTGGTCGCTGTGGATCGGTGTGCCCATGATGGTCACCTCGGGGCTGTTGCTGTTCATCCTCAACTGGAAGACGGTCGTTCGCGCGTTCAGCACGCTCGCCACGTTCGTGAGACAGGAGAAGAGCGGCGCGCCGGATCCGCTCGAGGCGATCGAGGTGCCGTCCACCTGGTTCGCGGGCGGCGTGCTCGTCCTCGGCACCGCGATCGTGCTCCTGGGCCACTACGCCTTCCACATCACGTGGTGGATGGGCGTCATCGCGGTGCTGTCCACGTTCCTGCTCGTGGTGGTTGCGGCGCGCGCCACGGGCGAGACCGACGTGACGCCCGTGGGGCCCATCAGCAAGATCACGCAGCTCACGTTCGGCGCAATCAAGCCCGGCGACGTCACCGTGAACCTCATGACCGCGAACATCACGGCCGGTGCCACAAGCCACGCCGGCGACCTGCTCACCGACTTGAAGTCCGGCTATCTGCTGGGCGCGAATCCCCGCCAGCAGTTCATCGCGCAGTTCTTCGGCGTTCTCGCGGGCGGACTCATCGTGGTTCCGGCGTTCTTCTTCCTGGTCCCCAATGCCGACGCGCTGGGCGGCGACAAGTGGCCGGCTCCCGCCGCGCTGGTGTGGCGCAGCGTCGCGGAGCTGCTCGCCAAGGGCCCCTCCGCCCTGCCGCACTCGGCGCAGATCGGTCTGTTGATCGGCTCCGTGCTCGGCATCGTGCTCGTCGTGCTCGAGCGCGCGTTCCCGAAGCAGGCCAAGTACATCCCGTCGCCCACCGGGCTCGGGCTGTCGTTCACGTTCAACGCGTTCTACGCGGTGTCGTTCTTCATCGGCGCCTGCATCCGGGAGATCCTCGCGAAGACCGCGCCGAAGCTGAACGAGCAGTACACCGTACCGGTCTCGAGCGGACTCATCGCCGGCGAAAGCCTGATGGGCGTGGCGGTCGCCGTACTCACCGTTCTGAAGGTGCTCGAGTAACGCGTTCGGCGCTCGCGTCGCGCGCACGCCTCCCGCGTCCCCCGCGGGAGGCGTGCGTGTTATCGGGCGCAGGATTGACGCGACTCGGCGGCCCCCCTAACTTCCCCGGGCTCGACTTTCGCCATCCACCTCTCGAGGTTCCTTCATGCGTCGCGTTCTCGTCACCGGTGTCACCGGATTCGCCGGCAGTCACCTGGTGGACCACCTGCTGACCCGCGACGATTGCGAGATACACGGCATCTGGCGCTGGCGCAGCCGCACCGAGAACGTCGAGCATCTGAAGCCCGGCCAGGTCACGTTCCACGAGTGCGACCTGCGCGATGCCACATCCACGTTCGACACCGTCGCCCGGGTGAAGCCGGATTGGATCTTCCATCTCGCGGCGCAGTCGTTCGTACCCACGTCCTGGGTGGCGCCCACCGAGTCTCTCACCACGAATATCCTGGCGCAGGTGAACATCTTCGAAGCCGTGCGCCGGCTTGGCTTGAAGTCGCGCATTCAGCTCGCGTGCTCGTCCGAGGAGTACGGCATGGTGCTCCCGGAGGAAACTCCCATCCGCGAGACCAATCCGCTGCGACCGCTGTCCCCCTACGCGGTGAGTAAGGTCACCCAGGACATGCTGGGCTACCAGTACTGGATGTCCTGGAAGGTGGACAGCGTGCGCACGCGCGGTTTCAACCACGAAGGCCCGCGACGCGGCCCCGTGTTCGTCGCGAGCGACTTCGCCAAACAGATCGCCGACATCGAGAAGGGCCGCAAGCCCGCGGTGCTGAGCGTGGGCAACCTCGAAGCCAAGCGCGACTTCACCGACGTGCGCGACATGGTGAAGGCGTACGTGCTGGCGCTCGAGAAGTGCGAGCCGGGTGAGGTGTACAACATCTGCCGCGGCCGCTGCTGGAGCATCCAGGAAGTGCTGGACCTGCTGCTCGCGCGTACGCAGGTCAAGATCGAGGTGCGCCGGGATCCGGCGCGCCTGCGGCCGTCCGACGTGCCGATATTGCTCGGCGACAACTCGAAGTTCGTGAAGGCGACAGGCTGGCAGCCCGCGATCCCGTTCGAGAAGACGCTCGAGGACATGCTGGAGTACTGGCGCTCGCGCTGACGCCCGCGCGGCCCGGCGTTTCCCCGATGACCGCCACTCCTCCCAAGTCGCCAGGGCTCGGAGCACGGCTGGCGCGCAACTCCCTGCACTCGGCGAGCGGCCGCATCGTGGCGATGTTGGCGTGGCTCGCACTCACGCCGCCGCTCGTGCGCGCGCTGGGCCCCGAGGGCTTCGGTATCTGGTCGCTGTTCTATGCGCTGGCCGGCTGGCTCGGCGCGCTCGATCTCGGCTTCTCGCAGGTCGCGTTGCGCTTCGGCGCCGCCGCGCGGGCGCGCGAGGCGGGGGAGGAGGTGGGCGAGTACGCGACGCTCGCGGCGATGGGTTACGTCATGCTGGGCCTCGTGTGGCTCGCCCTCGTGCTGGTCGCGCGCGAGCCGGCGCTGGACCTGTTGCGCATCCACGGAGTGGCGCGCCCGCTCGCCGCGCAGGCATTCGTCGCCGGCGCGGTCGTGTTCATCGTGTCGGGGCTCGCGAACACGACCGCCGCGGCGCTCCAGGCGTGGGACCGGTTCGATCTCGCGAACGTCGTGAGCCTCACGACGTCGCTCGCGCAGGTCGCGGGCCTCACGCTCGCGCTCGTCCAGGGCGGAGGACTCGTGGCGTGCCTTGTCGCGGTGGTCGCGGGCTGGACGCTCGCATTTCTCGTGGGGCTCGCGCTCCTCGCGCGCGGCGTGCCCGCGTTCCGCTGGGCTTCGCCTGCCGCCGCACGCGCACGGCTCCGCGAGTCCGTCGGCTTCGGGCTCCCGGTCCAGGCCTCGAACACGCTCGCCGTCGCTCACCAGATGCTCGGCAAGGTTCTGTTGGTCCGGCTCGTGGCGCTCGCCGCGGTGGTGCCCTACGAACTCGGGCTCCGCGTGAGCACCGCGTGCTTCACGTTCGCGAACCTCGTGCTGGTCGCGATGCTTCCCGAGGCATCGGCGATGCACGCGCGCGCGGAGAGCGAGCGCCTGCAGGCGCTCCACCAGCGCGCGGGCCGCTACGTGAGCGCCGCGGCGGCGGTGCTCGCGTCCGCGATGCTCGCCTCGGCGACGCCGCTGTTCGTCGCGTGGCTCGGACACGAGGACGCGAACGCCGCGCTTGCGCTCCGCGGTCTTGCGATCGCGTCCTACGCCGGCGTCGTCGGCGGCATCACGGGTGCGATCGGGCGCGGCGTCGCGAAGATCGGGATCGAGCTCGAGTGGTCGGCGCTGGCGCTCGTCATCCACGCCGGGCTCGGCGTGTGGCTCGTGCCGCGCATGGGACTGGCGGGGGCGCTTGTCGCGATCGCTGCGGCGAACGTGATCGCCGGGCTCTGGTTCGTGACCCGGCTCCGTCGCTCGCTCGGCTGGCCGGTCGGCCGGCTCCTGTGGGAGCCGTTCGCGGTGCCGGTCGTCGCGATGGCGCTCGGCGCATGGGGCGGCGCGCAGCTCGCCGCGGCGATCGCATTGCCGTGGTTGGCGCTCATCGCCTCGAGCGCGGTCGCGGGGGTCGTGACGCTCGTGGTCCTGCTCGGCTTCCGCCACGTCGAATGGCGCGAGGTCATGAGTCTCGCGCGCCGGGGGTTCGCGACATGACCCCGCTCGCGGGCGCGCGCGTGCTCGTCACGGGAGCCGGTGGCTTCGTGGGGCCTCACCTCGTGGCCGCACTGGTCGCGCGCGGCGCGCGCGTGCGCGGCGCGGGCCTTGGCGTGCCCCCGCCCGGCACGCCGCTCGAACTCTGGCAGGAGGCCGATTTCGCCGACCTCGGGCAGGCACGAGCCGCCGTGGGCGCGGAGTCGCTCGATGCCATCGTCCACCTCGCCGGACAGAGCAGCGCGGCGCGCTCGTTCGAAGCGCCGGAGGAGACGTTCCGCGCCAACGTGAGCGGCACGTGGACCCTGCTCGAGGCGGTGCGCGCGTTGGCGCCGGCGGCGCGCGTGCTCGTCGTGGGCACGAGCGAGGTGTATGGATCGCTGGTTCCAGGCACACCCGCGACCGAGGACATGCCGTTCGCGCCCTTGAGCCCGTACTCCTTGAGCAAGGCGGCGGCCGAGGAGGTGGCGCGAGCCTATGCCGAGACGCACGCCCTCGATGTGGTGCGCGCGAGACCGTTCGGGCACACGGGCCCGGGCCAGACCGACCGATTCGTCGTGCCGTCGTTCGCGCGCCAACTGGCCGAGATCGAGCAGGGCCGCGCCGAACCCGTGCTGCGCGTCGGGAACCTCGACGTGACGCGTGACCTCACGGATGTGCGCGACATCGTTGCGGGCTATTGCGCACTCCTGGAGCGCGGCGCGCGCGGGGAGGCCTACAACCTCTGCCGGGGCGAGGGCGTCCACCTGCGCGCCCTCGTGGACGAGCTGGTGGCCATGGCGAACGTGACCGTGCGCGTCGAAGTGGACCCCGCGAGGCTCCGGCCGGCGGACATGGCGTGGCTCGTGGGCGACCCCGCTCGCATCGCGCGCGACACCGGCTGGAGCGTGGAACGACCGCTCGGGCGAACGCTGCACGACGTCCTCGACGACTGGCGGACCCGCGCCGGTTAGAAACAGAGGACAGAACGCGCTTGACCAGCGCCTTTGCACTCGGGATGCTGCACATTCCACCCTCTTGGTGCCCCGATCATGTGGCCATTCCTAGGCGTCGTCGCGGTCCTCCTGCTGCTGGTGTGGCTCGCCCGGCGCCCGGGCACGACGCCGCGCCCCGTGCGGGACGTGACGCCACCAGGGCCCGGTGCCGCGGGCACGGAGCCCGCGCTGACCGAAGCGGACCGCGGGATGACCGACCCGCTGTTGCGGCGCGTCTACCTGCTGCTTCACGAAATCACTCAGGTCTCGCCAGAGGTGTCGCGCCCCGAACACCTGATGGCGCTGCCCGGGTATCGCGACGCTGTGGAGTTGCTCTCCGAACCGCGCGTGACATCGGCCACGCTGTTCGACTTCGTTCAGGGCGAGCGGCTCTACCCGGCGCTCGCGGCGCTCGATGCGCTGGCGCGGCGGCCCGCCGATCCCGCACTCGAGCCGCTGCTGATCGCGCAGCTCAACCGCTTCCACCCGTGGAACGGCGATGGCGTGCTGCGCGTGCTCGAGGCGTGGCATCCGGACGACCCGGCCCTCGCGGCGCGCGTGGTGGCCCGGCTCGACCGGCTGTGGGCGGGCACCGGGCACGCGGTGTCGCTCGAGCGCTTCCTGCGCCGGCGCGCCGCGATCGCGCCGCTGTCCTTCGACGGCGTCGAGCTGCCAAACGCCGACCGGGCCGAGGAGCTCGTGGATGCGGTGCTCGAGGAGCAGGACCCTGAACTCGTGAAGCCGTTCCTCGCAGCGCTCAAGAGCGCCGCGGAATCGGCGTCGCGCCCGATGCCGCGCGGGCCGTTCGGAACGCCCTCTCCCGAGGGCGCCGGCGACCTGGACGGCATCGGACATTGGTACGACCGCGGCAAGATGCCCGAGCCACCGGTGGTGTCCACGCCGGCGCTCGAAGAGTGCTTCGAACGTGTGGTCAAGGCGCTCACGTCGCAGCCGCCACGGCCCGTGCTGGTCGTGGGCGAGTCCGGCGTGGGCAAGACCGCGCTCGCGCGCCGCGTCGCGGCACACCTGTCGCGTGGCGGGTGGCGCGTGTACGAGGCCGGGGCGTCGCAGTTGAATGCCGGCATGTCGTTCGTGGGCATGCTCGAGCGCCGGCTGCTCGAACTCCGCAAGCGGCTCGCCGCCGAGCCTCGCACGCTGTGGCTGGTGCCGGACTTCCACCAGCTCCTGTGGTCGGGTCGCGCCGTCCAGTCGCCGACCGGTGCGCTCGAGCAGCTGATGCCCGCGTTCGAATCCGGCGAGGTGCTGGCGCTCGGTGAGACGCGCCCGGGCACGCTCGATCGGCTGCTCGCCGAACGGCCCGAGATCGGGAGGCTGTTCGAGATCGTGCGCCTCGCACCGGCTCGCGATGCCGAGGTCACGACGCTGCTCGAGGGCTGGGCGGAGCGCACGGCGCGCGAACGCCGCGTCACGATCGAACCGTGGCTCCTGGACGAAGCCGCGCAGCTCTCGCGCCAGTACCTGTCCTCGCTGCGCGCGCCGGGCGGCGTGCTGCGCATGCTCGAGCAGGCCGTCACCACGGTGGCGCCCGCCGCACCGGACGCGCCGACCGTGGCGCTCCGCCACGAGGACCTGCTGAAGTCGGTGTCGTCACTCTCCGGCCTGCCCGGAGACCTGCTCGACGACCGGCGCGCGCTGGACCTGGACGCGCTCCGCGCGAAGCTGGAGGAGCGCGTCATCGGTCAGCCCGACGCGGTCGGGGCGCTGGTCGAGCGCGTCGCGCTCTTGAAGGCGGGTGTCACCGATCCCAAGCGACCGTACGGCGTGTTCCTGTTCGCCGGTCCGACCGGCACGGGCAAGACCGAGCTGGCGAAGGCGCTCGCGAACTGGCTGTTCGGTTCGGAGGACCGCCTGCTGCGCCTCGACATGAGCGAGCTGGCCGATGGCTTCTCGCTCGATCGCGTGACGGGTGCTTCCACCGCCGCCGGCGGCGGCTCGCTGGCGGCCGCGATCCGCCGCCAGCCGTTCTCGGTGGTGCTCCTGGACGAATTCGAGAAGGCGCACCCGCGAGTGTGGAACCTGTTCCTCCAGGTGTTCGACGACGGCCGGCTCACCGATGCCGCTGGAGAGATCGCCGACTTCCGCAACAGCATCATCATCCTCACCTCGAACCTGGGCGCCACGCTCGCCACCGGCGAGCGGCTGGGCTTTGCCGAGGGCGGCACGGGGTTCAGCGCCGCGGCGGTGGAGCGCTCGGTATCGCGCGCGTTCGCGCCCGAGCTGCGCAACCGGTTCGACCGTGTCGTCGTGTTTCGCCCGTTCACGCGAGACGTCATGCGCAAGATCCTGGTGAAGGAGATCGCGGACACGTCGGCGCGCCGCGGACTGCGCCGCCGCGAGTGGGCAGTGGAGATCGAGGAGAGTGCCATCGAGTTCCTGCTGGACCGCGGCTTCACCACCGATCTCGGCGCGCGTCCCCTGAAGCGGAGCCTCGAGCGCTACCTCCTGGCGCCGCTCGCGCGCACCATCGTGGAGCGCCGCGTGCCCGAGGGCGACCAATTCTTGTTCGTGCGCACGGACGGCGATGCGCTCGCGGTGGAGTTCGTGGACCCCGACGCGCCCACGACGGCACCTGTCACGCTTGCCGCCGCGACGCGCGCGGCCGACCTGCGCGCGATCGCCTGGGACGCGCACGGCACGGCAGGAGAGATGCAGGAGCTGCGCGGTTCGCTCGAGCGCTTCGGCACGCGCATCGATGGCAACACGTGGCGCGAAGCAAAGGCGCACTGGCTCGGCATGCCCGCGCAGGACGGTTTCTGGCAGCGGCCGGACCGGTTCGAGATCTTGGGGCGCGCCGAATACATGGATCGCATCGAGTCGGGCGCTCGCTCGGCGCGCTCGCTCCTGGCGCGACTGGACGGCGACAGCGCGGCGCAGCGCCAGATGTGGCCGCGCAACATGGTGTCGAGGCTCGCGCAGCAGATGCTCCTGCTCGAGGCCGCGGCCGACGAAGCCATGACGACGGGGCCGCGCGACGCGTTCGTGTGCGTGCAGGCCGGCCCCGACGGGCCCGACCGCGCCGAGGAGCAGGACTTCGCGCGCCGTATCGCCGCGATGTACGAGGCCTGGGCGCGCCAGCGGGGCATGCGCATCGCGGTGTTGAAGCCCACGTCGCGGCATGCCGCCGATACCGTTTGGCTCGCGGTGAGCGGGTTCTCGTCCTACGTGTCGCTGGCGCCCGAGGATGGGCTGCACGTGCTGGAGTGGGGCAGCAACGCCGAAGGTGGCGTGAAGCGCGCCACGGTCCGCGTGCGGGTCGTGGCTCAGCCGCCGGTACCCGCGAGGAACGGCGAGGCCGACCTGGCGCGCCAGGCCGCCGAGGCGCTCGACGGCGCGCCTTCGCCGCCGCCGATCATCGTGCGTCGCTATCGCGGCACGCCGTCGCCGCTCGTGCGCGACTCGGTGCGCGGGTGGCGCACCGGCCGCATCGAGCGCGTGCTCGCCGGCGACTTCGACCTGGTGCCGGCGGGCGAGACGGAGGGCTAGTGTCACGTCCCAGGAGTAGCTTGTCAGTCGGACGCCGCTGCACCCGCCCTGCTGCGTTGCTCCTCCTCGACGTATCTTCTTGATACGACATCGTCGTCGCGCCTTGCATGATCGGGCGCATCGACGCCCTCGGTGACAAGCTAGTCCTGGGACGTGACACTAGCCGAGATCATTCATGAGCCCGTGGCCTGCGCGGGCCGGCTGCCCACGAATCGCTGCGTAGAAGGCTTGGCCCGCTCCTGCGACGTGTCACCGACACGACTCTGTCGCGGGCCAAGCCTTCGCCTTGCGCTTCACGGACATCCGTCCCTCTCGATTCACGGTTCATGAATGATCCCGGCTGGCTCAGGGAGTTGTCACTGGGATTCCTCCGGGTAGTAGGCCCAGACGCCCGACATTCCCT
>JAHFBW010000356.1 GCA_023249845.1 Candidatus Eiseniibacteriota bacterium | reverse complement strand
TCGCGCGCGACGCGCCGCCACGCGTCGGCGTCGAGCGTGCCCGCGCGCCGGCGGGGATCCACGCCGGCGCGGAACAGCACCTCGCTCGCGTAGATATTCCCGAGCCCCGCGATGCGTCTCTGATCCAGCAGCCACACCTTGATGGACGTGCGCGAGCCGCGCGCCGCCGCGCGCAGCGCGTCGCCGTCCCGGGGTTCCGCGAGCGGATCCGGACCGAGGAGACGGAGCGAGGCGTCGCGCGCCAGCTTCGCCGTGGGCACGACGCGCAGCATGCCGAAGCGGCGGATGTCCTGGAACCAGAGCGCCGCGCCGTCCGCGAAAGCGATCTTGAGATGCACGTGCTCGAGCGGCGCGTCAGGCTTCCGCCCGGGGGGCCAGAAGAGCCAGCGGCCGCTCATGCCCAGGTGGGAGAGGAGCGTGAAGCCGCCGTCCAGGTCCAGGAGCAGGAACTTGCCGGTACGCCGAGGTTTCGCGAACGTTCGCGAGCGAAGCTGTGCCGGCAGCCGGGCGAGCGACGACGTCCGCAGGCGCTTCCCGGAAACGTTCGCCCGTGCGATCTGCCGGCCCGGAACGGCCTCGGCGAGCATGCGACGGACGGTTTCGACTTCGGGGAGTTCGGGCATGGGCCGTTGAGGCTCCCGGCGCGAGAGCGGAACGTCAAGCGACGTGCCCACACGGCGAACAACGTTCGGTGGTACATGTGCTCGGGAGTTTCGCGTGTCGAGTGATCGCCGCTTCGGCTAGCGTATGCGCGCCGCGCCTCACCAACCCCTCTGTCGGAGGACGAACTCGTGGCCACCACCGCCTTGCCGGGCACGCACACGTTCGGGCACGCCATGCTCTCGCACTGGCCACTCGACCCCTCGATCACCTACCTGAACCACGGCACGGTGGGCGTGGTGCCCCACCGCGTGCTCGCGGTGCAACAGGCGATCCGCGACGAGATCGAACGGCAGCCGGCGAGGTTCCTGATCCGCGAGCTGGCCGACGTCGGCCAGTGGCCGCTGCGCGAGGCGCCCAAGATGCGCACGGCCGCAGCGGCCGTCGCGGCGTTCGTGCGCTCGGCGCCCGAGGATCTGCTGTTCGTGGAGAACGCCACGACGGGCTGTAACGCCGTGCTGCGCTCGTTCCCGTTCGCGGCCGGAGACGAGATCCTGCTCACCGACCACGGCTACGGCGCGATCACGCACGCCGCTCACTACGCGGCGTCGCGGGCCGGGGCTACGGTCAAGTCATTGGAGCTGCCGTACCCCGGTACCACGCCCGCTGCGATCGTCCGTTCGATCGAGGCCGCGCTCACGAGCCGCACGCGACTGCTGATCGTGGACCACGTCTGCTCGGGCAGCTCACTGATCCTGCCCGTCGCCGAGATCGCCGCCCTGTGCCGCGCGCGCGGTGTTGCCACGCTCGTCGATGGCGCCCACGTGCCAGGCGCGTTGCCACTCGACATCCAGGCGATTGGCGTCGATTTCTACACGGGTAATCTCCACAAGTGGGCGATGTCGCCGCGTCCGCTGGCACTCCTGTGGGCCGCGCCAAACCGTCGCGCCGACCTGCACCCGACCGTGATCTCGTGGGGCTACGAGAAGGGACTGGCCGCCGAGTTCGACATGCTCGGCACGCGCGACCCTTCGCCCGCGCTCGCGGCCCCCGAGGGGCTCGCGTTCCTGCGCGAGCTGGGGCTCGACGCGATGCGTGAGTGGAATCACCGGCTCGCCTGGGACGCCGCGAGCTCGCTCGCCGCGCGCTGGGGCGTGGAGGTCCCGGCGCCCGAGGCGATGTACGGGAGCATGGTCACGATCCCGCTCGACCCACGATTCGGCGCGGAGCCCGCAGAGATAGAGGCGCTGCGGAGCGCGCTCCTCTACGAGGACCGGATCGAAGCCCAGCTCTTCACGTTCCGGGAGCGGGCGTGGTTGAGGCTCGCGGCGCAGGTCTACAACGAGCGTGCGGACTACGAGCGACTGCGCGAGGCGCTGGACCGGCGCGTCCGCTGACCGGTCAGCGGGCCCGCTGCCGTCATCGCGTCGCGCGTCACTTCTTCGGCAGCGTCGAGACGAACCTCACGCAACGTTCGACCCAGGCGAGAAGTTCGGCGTGCGAGTCGAACCCCGCCGGCGCCACGTACACGAACCCCTTCATGGGCCGTCCGGTGAAGTCCATCTCCCGGACGTGCTTCATCCGAAGCAGCCTTGCGTGCTGCTCGGGGCCGACGCGCGCCATCAGCGAATCGCCCACGATCCCCACCGCCATGTGGCCGTCCACCATGAACGCGATACCGCCGAACATCCGCTTCTCGCTCACGCCGCGGCGGCCTTGGAACGCCTCCCGCAATCGTTCCGCGAGCCCCTCGTCATACGCCATCTCGGTCCCCCTTTCTCGCTCGGCCCACGCTCACAGCAGCCGCTCGAAATAGACGAGCGGCACGCCGCGATACACGACGCGCCCGACCTCTCGGTAGCCGCAGCTCGCGTAGAAAGCCCCCGCGCCCGCGCCCGCGTCGAACGCGTCCAACCGGATCGCGCCCGCGGGCCAGGCCAGTGCGAGCGCATCGGCCTGCTCGAGCATCGCGCGCCCCACGCCCTGGCGCTGGAGAGTCGGGGCAACGGCCATGTCGAGCAGGTAGAGCGCGCGCGGCACGGCCGTGAAGTAGCTCACATCGATGGCCCAGGGCTTCTTGGCGGCGAGCCGGAGCGTGCCCGCGAGTCGCCTGCCGCGCTTCGCGAGCAGCACCCTGGCATGGCGCATCGCCAGCTCGACCGAGCGGACACTCGTGGTCCCCGACCAGTGCCCCTCGCCGTGGGTTGCGGTCAGGTGCGCGGCCGCGGCGTCTCGCAACGCCACGATCGGGGGGATGTCGGCTGGCGTGGCGAGCGTGAAGCGGAGCGCGGGCTAGCCCTTCGCCATCTCGGCTCAGGTCGTGTAATCGGCGTTGACGCGCACGTATTCCGCCGAGAGGTCGCACGTCCACACGACCGCGGATTCGGCGCCGAGGCCCAGGTCCAGGTGCACGATGACCGGGTCCTCGGCGAGCAGCGCGGAAGCACGCTTCTCGTCGAACGCGAGCGGCAGCCCGCGGTCCAGCAACTGGACGTGATCGCCATCGCCGAACCACAGCCGCACGCGCCCGGGCTCGATCGGCTCACCACTGTA
>JAHFBW010000355.1 GCA_023249845.1 Candidatus Eiseniibacteriota bacterium | reverse complement strand
GGGCGCGGACAAACTGAAACTCTGCCGTGTGAACGGCGGCTCCGGCGAGCTGCGCATCGTGTGCGGCGCGTCGAACGTGACCGCGGGGATGCTCGTGCCGATGGCGAACGTCGGCACCACCATGCCGGGTGGTCTCGTCATCAAGAAAGCGAGGATCCGCGGCGAGGAGAGCCAGGGCATGCTGTGCTCGGCGCACGAGCTCCAGATCTCCGACGACCATGACGGCATCCTCGACCTGCGCGAGTTCCTGAAAGGGGCGTCGCTCGAGGTGGGCAAGCCGCTCGACGACTACCTGCCGGAGCCTGACTTCGTGCTCGAGGTGGAGATCCCGTTCAACCGCCCCGACGGCATGGGTGTGCTGGGCCTGGCGCGCGAGGTGAAGGCGGCGCTCGGCGGCCATTGGACGGACTGGGCCAAATCGAAGCTCGCGACGCGCCCTGCGAGTGCGCCCGCGCGCGTCACGTTCGACCTCGAAATCGAGGACGCGGGCGATTGTCCCGCCTATTTCGCGCAATTGGTGGAGGGGGTCCGGGTCATGGCGTCGCCGCCGTGGCTCGCGCGCAAGCTCGAGGCCATGGGCCAGCGCCCGATCAACAACCTCGTGGACATCACGAACTTGGTGCTGTTCGAGTTCGGCCAGCCGCTGCATGCGTTCGACGCCACGAAGTTGGACGGCAACGCCATCCGCGTGCGCCGTGCGAAGAAGGGGGAGAAGCTCACCACGCTCGACGGCAGGGCGCGCGAGTTGACGCCCGAGGTGCTGGTCATCGCCGACCGCGCGAAGCCGGTGGCGCTCGCGGGTGTCATGGGAGGCGCCGCCAGCGAGGTCACCGACGCCACGACGACGATCCTGCTCGAGTGTGCGGTGTTCCAGCCGGCCCGTGTCCGCCGCGGCGCGCGCTCGCTGGATCTCGCCACCGAGGCGAGCAAGCGCTACGAGCGCGGAGTGGATCCCGGCATAGGCGCCGCCGCGGCCTCACGCTTCCTGACACTGCTCCTCGAGCTCTGCCCGTCCGCCAAGCTCGGTAATTGGCGGCGGAGAGAGGTCGAGACGCAACCTCGTTCGCTGCACCTCCGGCCGGCACGCTGCGAGCGGTTGATCGGGCTGCCGTTCGGTGCCGGCCGCTGCGCAGATCTTCTGGACTCGCTCGAGTTCATTGTGCAGCGAGGCGACACGCTCACGGTCACGATCCCGACCTGGCGACCCGACTGCGCGCTCGAGGACGACCTTGTCGAAGAAGTGGCGCGCGCGAACGGCTACGACAAGATCCCCGAGGCGCCGCTCGAGACGGGTGGCGCGTACGCGACGCGGGGACCGCGTGAGCGCGTCGTGCGACGCGCGCGCGAAGCCATGCTGGCGCTCGGCCTCCACGAGGCCTGGACCTCGTCGCTCGTGTCGGAAGCCGAGGCGCTCTCGGCCGCGGCACTCGTGGGTCAGGGACCGGAGGCACTCATCCGGCTCATGAATCCCATGTCGCGCGAGAGCGAGGTGCTGCGTCCGAACCTGGTCCCCGGACTCCTGCGCGCCGCCGCGCTCAACCTGCGGCAGGGAGCACCGAGCGTGCGGCTCTTCGAGGTGGGTGTGGGCTTCACCGCCTCAGGCGAGGCGTTGCCGCGCGAGACGTTCATGGTCGCCGCTGTGGTCGCGGGGCCGAGATTCCGGCACGCGCACGACCCGCTGCCCTCAGGGCCCGCGGGCGTCTATGACCCGCGTGGCGAGACCGACTTCCTCGACGCCAAGGGCCTGTGGGAGGCGTGGTTGGCCGAGATGCGCGTTGACGCGCCCGAGTGGCGGGCCTATGCTGCCGGCGGCTGGAAATCCGGTGCCAGTGCGGAAGTTGCGGTCGGGACTTCACGCATCGCGTGGGCCGGGAAACTCGCGCAGGATCTGCTCCGGTCCTGGGAGATCGAGGTGGGAGTTTACCTGTTCGTGGCCCTGCTCGAACCCCTCGCCGATGGTGCCTCCGCGGTGCCCCGAGCTCGCGTGCCCGGCCGCTTCCCGCCCGTGCGCCGTGACCTCGCGTTCTTCGTGCCGCGAGCCACGCCGCACGCCTCGGTCGAACGAAGCCTCACCGGCACCGCCGGGGATTGGCTCCGCTCGATCGAACTGTTCGACATCTATGAAGGCCCCGGCACGCCGGAGGGCATGAAGAGCCTGGCGTACGCACTGGAGTTCCAGCACGCCGAGCGCACGCTCACGGAAGCCGAGGTCACGGATCTTCAGTCGCAGATGGTGACCGCTGTCGTGCAGGGATGCGGCGGCCGCCTGAGGGAGCGAGCATGACCACCACTGCCGTCGCGAGCAGCACCGATCTCGACCGTCTCGCCGAGCGCGTGGAACGCGCCGCCACGCTGATCGTGGAGTTGCGCCAGAAGAACGGCGCGCTCGAGGCCGAACGCCAGCAGCTCCGCCAGCGACTCGAGGAGACGCAGGCCAAGCTTCAGGGGCAGGATCCGTCCGCGCTCCTTCACGAGCTCGGCGCACTCAAGCGCGAGCAGCGCGAATGGCAGGCGGAACGGCGCGACGTGGCCGCCCGCATCGAGTCCATCGCGGCCAAGCTCGAACGCATCGAATAGTCGCACCCCGCTCCGGCTTCGTCCGCCTGGCGGACCAGGGACGGAACGGGTTTGGTAACGAACATCCAACGCAGGGTAGAAGCGGCGGGAGGACAGCGACGATGGAGACCCCTTCGGACACCGCCACTGGCACGCCTCGCGACGGCAAGCACGTCGTGCAGGTACAGATCCTCGGGCATCAGCTCCCGATCCGCGGCGAAGCCGACCCCAAGTACATCCTGGAGTTGGCGGATTACGTGGATCAGAAGATGCGCGAGGTGACTCAGAAGATGCCCGTGGCGGCCGTTTCCAAGGTGGCGATCCTCGCGTCTCTGAACATCGCCGATGAGCTGTTCAAGGAGCGCGCGAACAAGCAGCGCGTGGGAACCGACATGCACGACCGGACCGCCGAGCTGACGCGGCGTCTGGACGAGGTGCTGGGCGAAGCGTAGCGAGCCCCAAAGTTCGCCCCACGGCCGCCGGGCGCACCCCGGACACTCCGCCATCCCGATTCCTCGACGAGCACCCCTTGCCGGGTGTCTCGCGGAGGAGGCCGGGTCTTCTCCCTGCTCAGGTCTCGTGGCGCGGGACCCGGGGAGGAAA
>JAHFBW010000075.1 GCA_023249845.1 Candidatus Eiseniibacteriota bacterium | reverse complement strand
TGCGCGGGCTCACGGGCGCCTCGCGCGCCTACCTCGTCTCATGGCTGCAGCGCGAGCTGGACGTCACGGTGCTCTACGTGGTGCCGCACGGCGAGGCGTGGGAGCTGGCGCGCGACGACGTCGAGTACTTCCGCGGCCGCGCCGCGACGCTCGCGTTCCCGGAGCCCGACACGCTGCCGTACGATTCCTCGTCGCCTCATCCCTCGGTGACGGCCGAACGCCTGGACACGCTCGCGCGCTTAGGCGCGGGCGAGGCGGGCATCGTCGTCGCGACCGTACGCGGCGTGCTGCAGCGCGTGCCGCGGCCCAGGCGGCTCGCGCGCGCGATCGTCGCGCTCAGGACTGGCACCGACTTCGAGCCCAATAGACTGCTCGAGCGGCTCGTGTTCCTCGGCTACGAGCGCTTCCCCGAGGTCGAATCCGTCGGCCACTGCGCGCGACGCGGCGGCATCCTCGACGTGTGGCCGGTGGGCTGGAACGATCCGCTCCGGATCGAGTTCGATGGCGACACGGTGTCGTCGCTCCGCCGGTTCGACGCCGGGACGCAGCGCTCGCTCGAGAAACTCTCAGAGGCGCGCGTGCTGCCGCGCTACGAGATCGTCGTCGAGGCGGGCGAGGTCGAAGCCGTCGCCCAGCGGCTGCGCGATGCCGGCGACGAAGCCGCGCGCGCTGGCGCGCATCTGTTCCACGAGGGCATGGAGCGCTTCGCGGGCTACTATGACGCCGACCTGGGCGGCCTCATGGACCACCTGCCCGAGAACACCGTGGTCGTGCTGGACGATCCCGTGCAGCTGGACGATCGCGCCGAGGATCTGTGGGAAGGCGTGCGCCGCGGCTTCGACGAGACGCGGAGCCACTACCCGTTGATCTCGCCGCCCGAGCAGTTGTGGCTCCCGGGAGTCGCATGGACGGAGCTCGTGAGCACGCGACGAGGTGCCGACTGGATGGGCTCGGTGGCGCGCGCCGGCGAGAGCGCGCGCTATGCCGCCACGCTGGTGGTGGAGTGCGCGCCGCCTGAATCGCTACAGCGCTCCACCGAGAAACTCAAGACCCACCTCGCGGAGCTGGCCGCGAACGGCGTGACGCCAGTCATCCTGTGCGACAACCAGGGGCAGCGCGACCGGCTGTACGAACTCCTGGGCGACGCGGGCGCCACGCTCGGCGTCGGCCTCGTCTCAGCGGGCTTCACGTGGAAGGACGCCGGCCTCGCGTTGCTCACTGACCACGAGATCTTTTCGAGGTATCGGCGCCGCCGGCGCCGGTCGCGCCGAACCGCGGGACTCACGGCGGCCGAGCTCTCGGCGCTGAAGCCCGGGGACTACGTGGTGCATGAGGACCATGGCGTCGGCGTCTACAAGGGCATGAAGCGGCTGACGCTGTCGGGGCAGGAGACCGACTGTCTCGAGTTGAACTACGCCGGCACCGACGTGCTCTACGTGCCCGTGCACCAACTCTCGCTGGTGTCACGCTATTCCGCCGGGGATGGCGCCAGGCCGAGCATCCACGCGCTCGGGAGTGCGCAGTGGCAGAAGACCAAGGCGCGCGCCAAGCGCGCGATCCAAGACATGGCGGACGGCTTGCTCAAGGCGTACGCCGCCCGCCGCGCGCTCCCCGGTCATGCGTTCCGGCCCGACACGGTGTGGCAGCGCGAGCTCGAAGCCTCGTTCCCGTACGACGAGACACCTGACCAGATCAAAGCCATCGACGACGTGCGCACCGACATGGAGACCGCAGCACCCATGGACCGGCTGATCTGTGGCGACGTGGGTTACGGCAAGACCGAGGTGGCCATCCGCGCCGCGTTCAAGTCGGTGCAGGAGGGCAAGCAGGTGGCGGTGCTCGTGCCCACCACGATCCTCGCGCAGCAGCACGGTCACACGTTCCGCGAGCGGCTCGCCGACTTCCCGGTGAAGGTCGAGGTGCTGTCCCGGTTCCGCACCGCCAAGCAGCAGAAGGAGGTCGTGGGCCGGCTCGCGCGGCGCGACGTGGACATCGTCATTGGCACCCACCGGCTGCTCTCGAAGGACGTGAAGTTCGCCGAGCTGGGACTGGTGGTGATCGACGAGGAGCATCGTTTCGGCGTCGCGCAGAAGGAGCGCATCCGCCAGCTCACGCGCACCGTGGACGTGCTGGCGCTCACCGCCACACCCATCCCGCGCACGTTGAACCTGTCGCTCGCTGGCGCGCGCGACATGAGCGTCATCGAGACGCCGCCCGCGAACCGACTTCCCGTCCACACCGAAGTGTTGGAGTTCGACGCCGACGTGGTCACCGACGCGATCCTGCGCGAAGTGGACCGCGGCGGACAGGTGTTCTACGTGCACAACCGCGTCGAGACCATCTACAACAAGGCGGCGGAGCTGCAGAAGCTGGTGCCCCAGGTGCGCGTCGTCGTGGGCCACGGCCAGATGCACGAGCACGAGATGGAGCAGGTGATGCTCGACTTCACCGAGGGCCGCGCCGACGTGCTCGTGGCCACCATGATCATCGAGTCCGGCATCGATATCCCGAGCGTCAACACGCTCATCGTGGACCGCGCCGACACCCTGGGCTTGGCGCAGCTCTACCAGTTGCGCGGCCGCGTCGGCCGGAGCTCGCACCGCGCGTACGCCTACCTCATGGTGCCGAGCCGCCGCGTGCTCACCGAGGAGGCCGAGAAGCGCTTGCGCGTGATCGAGGAGTTCGACGAGCTGGGCGTTGGCTTCAAGGTGGCGCTCAAGGACATGGAGATCCGCGGCGCCGGCAACATGCTCGGCCCCGAGCAGCACGGGCACATCATGGGACTGGGCTTCGATCTCTACGTGAAGCTGCTGGAGGAGGCGGTGACCGAGCTGCGCGGCGAGGTCGAGGCGCTGGCGCCGGAGCCGCGGCTGCTCACCGACTGGAGCGCCTATCTGCCCGACGACTACGTGCCCGACGAGCACGAGAAGCTGGCGCTCTACCGCCGGCTCGCGGAAGCGCGCACGACGGAGGCCATCGACGACCTCGTCGTGGAGCTGCGCGACCGCTTCGGCGCGCTGCCGGCTCCGGCCGTGTCGCTGGTGGAGCTGCGCCGGCTGCGCGTGCTCGGCCGTGGCACGCCAGGCGGGACGTCGGCGCCGGTCGAGAGCCTCAAGGTGTTCCAGCAGGTGGCCGAGGTGACGCTCCGCCGCCCGCTCCGACCCGACGAGATCAAGCCGCTCGTCACCGGGCTCGACTTCCAGGCCGAGTTCATGAGCGGCCGGGAATTCGGCCTGCGCGTGCGCGGCGAGGGCATCCTGCTGCTCCACCGCGTGCGCGCCGCGCTGCAGGCGCTGGCGTCCGGCGGGGCTCAGGAACACGGCGCAACGAACCGGCGGCCGGAAGCCCGCGGCGCGGCGACGTCGCCGGCCACGAGGTCGTGAGCCGGAACCGTTCGCCGTACCACTCCAGCGCGCATGCGAGGCGCGGGCCGCGTACACTGCCGCACCATGGCGCGAATCATCCTCACCACGTTCGGCTCGCTGGGCGATCTGCACCCCTACCTCGCCGTCGGACTCGAGCTGAAACGCCGCGGCCACCAGGCGGTGATCGCCACGCATGGCCTCTACCGCGAGCGCGTCGAGGCGATGCTGCTGGAGTTCGCGCCGGTGCGGCCGCACTACGACGAGTGGGGCGATCTCTCCGGCGTGTTACGAGACGCCATGGACGCAAAGCGCGGCAGCGACGTGGTGCTGCACAAACTGGTGCTGCCCTACCTGCGACAGTCGCGCGACGACCTGCTCGTGGCCTGCCGCGGCGCCGACCTGGTCGTGGACCACGTCCTCACGTTCACTGCGCCGCTCGTGGCCGAGAAGCTGGGGTTACCGCGCGTGTCCAGCACGCTGCAGCCATTCGCCATGTTCTCGCGCCACGACCCACCGGTGGCGCCGGCCGTGGCATGGCTCGGGCGGCTTCGCGGCCTGGGCCCGTGGCCGTGGCGGTTGCTGTGGGCGATGGGTCGCGCCGTGACTCGGCCGTGGTTCCGCGAGCTGGATGCCATGCGCGCCGAGATGGGACTGCCGCCCAACCCTCGCCATCCCATGCTGCAAGGCCACTCGGACCAACTCCACTTGGTGCTGTTCTCGCGCGAGTTGGCGCCTCCCCAGAAGGATTGGCCCGCATCGGCGGTCCAGACGGGATTCCCATTCCATGACCGCGGTGTCGAGGGCCAGGGCATGCCGCTCGCACTCGAGGTATTCCTGCGACAGGGCGACGCGCCGCTCGTGTTCACGCTCGGCTCTTCCGCCGTGTTCGCGGCAGGCGACTTCTACGTCGCGGCGGCCGAGGCCGCGCGCGCGTTGAACCGTCGCGCCGTGCTGCTGGTGGGCGAGCAGGAAGTGAACGAGGTTCCCGGCGTGCCCGCCATCTCGCACGCGCCCATGGGTGAGCGCATTGTGGCCGTGCCGTACGCGCCGCACTCGGAACTGATGCCACGCTCCTGTGCCACCATCCACCAGGGCGGCGTGGGCACCACGGCGCAGGCCATGCGCGCCGGGCGGCCCATGCTGATCGTGCCATTCAGCCACGACCAGCCGGACAACGCCGAGCGCTGCCGCCAACTCGGCATCGCGCGCACGCTCAAGCGCACGCAGGTGAGCGCCGCGGCGTTCCAGCGCGAACTCACCGCGCTCTTGGCGGACGACCGCGCCGCGGCGCGAGCGCGCGAGGTCGCCGGGCGGATGGAGCGAGAGCCCGGTGCGGCGGGCGCCGCGGACGCGATCGAAGCGCTCCTCGCGAAGCGACCTACCCCCGCCCCCGCTTTCGCTGGGGCCTCACCTGCCGGACCAGGTCGCGGAGCGGTCGCATCACAGGCTGGGTGACTTCTGGATCGCGGTTCGTGAGCACGATGAGCACCGTGTCGCCCTCGTGCAGCCACTCGCTCGTGATGCCGGGCGCGCCGCCGCCGAATCCGAACGCCGGCGATCCCGCGAGTGAACCACCGCCACCGTGGTCGGGGCGAGAGTCGCCCGTCACCCACGCGGACCATGCGGGATCGCACAGCTTGCCCGCGAACAGCGCGCGATCGAACGTCAGCATGTCGGCGGCGGTGGAGTAGGACCCGCCGGCGGCGCTCCCGCGCGCCGGCCGCATCGCGACGTTGTCGCGCTCCTTGCCATCGGGGGCGTCCTCGCGCGTGTAGCCGCGCGCCAGGCCTCGCGTGCCGTCGCCCTCGATGGGCGCGCCCGTCGCAAGCATCCCCGCCGGACCGAATATATGCTCGGCCAGGTAGTCGTAGTAGTCCTCGCCCGAGGCCTTGGCGATCACCTCGCCGAGGAGCGCGTAGCCACCATTCGAATAGCGCTCGCTCGTGCCGGGTTTGAACCACAGCGGTTGGTCGCGGATCAGCTCCAAGTAGTCGCGATTGTGCCGGAGCCTCGAGTGGTCCATCGCGTGGTACTTGTCGTTGAACAAGTCGCCCACGCCGGAGCGGTGCTGGCACAGCATGTCGAGCGTGATCTCGTTGGCGTGCGGGAAGTCGGGCAGGTACTTGGAGAGCTTGTCGTCGAGCGACAGCTTGCCCTTCTCGGCGAGCTGCGCGATCGCGGTTCGCGTGAAGAGCTTGCCGATGGAGCCCAGGTTGAACCGGGTTTCGGGCGTGATCGGCACGTGTTTCTCGCGGTCGGCTTCGCCCCATGCGTCGGACAGGAGCGTGCTGTCGCCACGCACGAGCAGCGCCACACCCGAGAACTCGCCTGCTTCGTGCTTCTGGTTCAGGTGTGCTCGCACCCTGTCCGCGAGTTCGGCGTCACTCAGCCCGGGGCCGGCGGACGAGGGACGTTCTCGCTCGCCGCGATTCCGGGCCGTCTCGCCGCCGAGTCCGCCAGGTGGGTGTGCGCCGGGTCCCGGTCCGTCGGGAGCGTTCGCCTCGAGGCGCACCACGAGCAGCCAGTGGGGCGGGGCTTCCTCCGCTTCGAAGATCGCCGTCACCAGGTCGCCGTTCCCGGCGCGGCAGCGCACCTCCATGGACGTGCTGTCCTCGTTCACCACTTCGAGCGGCGTCAGGCCCTGGGTGCGCTCGAGCGCCGCGGTGCGGCGCTGGAGCTTTGTCTCCACCGATGTCTCGGCGAGCGAGGCGGGCGACCAGTGCGTGGCGAAGAATCGACGCGCGCTGGCTTCATCACCGCGTAGCTGCGCGAAGTAAGCCTGCACGTGTGCGGACAGCTCGCTCCTTGGCCACTGGATCTCGGCATGCGCGGGAAACGGCGTGCTGGCCAGCAACGCGGACACGAGGGCAACGGCTGCCGCCCGGGAACGAGGGAACGACATGCTCGACCTCCTGCGGATGTGCTGGGGGAGCCCGGCCGCGCAAGACGAGAGCGCACGCTCGGGGCCGGGGACCGGCCGCGGGCGATACTGCCGGAAACGAGATGAACCCTCGTATCTCTTGCCGACGAACGCGGCGCATGCCCGGACCACATCGGTCAGAAGAGGCGCGGCGGCGATTCGATGCCCGCGCGAGCAGCGCCACGCCGTTCGCTTGCCGCCCGCCCGCGGCCGCCCCTAACCTGCGCGGGCTCGCGACCATGGCCGTCACGCTCTCGAAAGGATCCCTCGCCGTGAAACGTCTTCTCGTCCCCGCCGTCGTGCTCACGCTGGCCGTCATCGCATGTGCGGGATGTTCGCGAAAGAGCGAGCCGATCATCGAGGTCGGGAGCCAGGTCGTGACCGTGGCCGACTACGAACGCGCCGGTCGCGGCGCCGAGGCGCAGTACCCGGGCCTGCCGGCGCAGGCCAAGGGTGAGTTCGTGGCCGATCTTCGCCGGCGCGCGCTCCTGCTGGAGCAGGCGCACCGCCTGGGCCACGACACCACCACGCTGCTCGTGAACCTGATGCGCGACGAGGAGCATCGGTTGCTGCTGCAGTCGCTCTACTCGAAGCTGGCGCCCCGCTCCCAACCGGTGTCCGAGGCCGAGGTGAAGGCGCTCTACGAGGCGCGCAAGCAGGAAGCGCACATCTGGCTCATTTACTCGTCCTCGCGCGAGACGGCGCTCTCCGCGCAGGCGCGATTGCGCGCGGGCGAGCCGTTCAGCGACGTGGCGCGCACGTTCAGCCTGGCCGGCGTGCTGCCTGCCACCGGCGACATGGGCTGGATCTCGCCCGGCGCCATGCCCGACCCGCTGGACGGCGCGCTTCGCTCGCAGCCGCTCAACGAGGCCGGCGGCCCGTACGAGACGCGCGATGGTTGGTTCGTGATGCGCGTGAGCGAGCGCCGGCCGCGCGATGAGGGCACGTTCGAAAGCCAGCGCGCGGGACTCGAGAACCTCGCGCGCCAGCGCAAGCAGAGCGCCGCGGTGGAGCGCGCGTATCGCAGCATGAAGGACGACTTCGACGTGAAGCCCACTCCCGGCGGGGCGCAACTCCTGTTCCGCGCGCTGTCCCCGGTGAGCCCGCTGACGCCCACGCCGGAGATGCTCGCCACGTCGCTTGCGAGCTACCGCGGTGGCACGTACACGCTGAACGATGCTTTGACCGACATGCGGCGCGCCGACGTGCAACGCCCGCCGTTCAATCTGCTGCCGGCGATCGAGATCTGGATCGAGGCGCAGGTCATGCGCCGCGTCTCGTTTCTCGAGGCGCAGCGGCGCCACATCGGGGACGAGCCCGATGTGACGGCCAGCCTCAAGGCGAAACGCGAGCAGACGCTCATGGAGGGCGTCTACTCCCTCGCGGTGGCCACCGTGCCAGCACCCGGGCCGGAACTGGTGGCGCTCGCGTGGGAACGCGTGAAGCCACAGTTCACGAAGCTCGAGTCCGTACGCGTCGCACAATTCACCACCGCGGATTCCGCGCTCGCCATGCGCGTGGTACGCGAAGCGGGGCCGGGTGGCCCGCTCGTCGACGTGGTGAAGAAAGTGGCGCCAAGCGAGAACGTGGCGGTGACCGACGTGCACTACCCGAATGAAGACCCGGCGTGGGCCGTGTTCCAAGCGATGTTCACGCAGCAGCAGCCGGGCGCGTGGTTCGGCCCCGAGAAGACCGCGCAGGGTTGGCGGATCTTACAGTTGGTGGGCAAGACCGTGGCGCAGCAGCAGTGGGAGGAACTGCCCGAACCGCTGCGGCAGAACATCGCCGCCAGCGCCGGCGAGCTGGCGCGCGACCAGCGCTTCCAGCAGTTCACCGACTCACTCGCCACGGCGTTCCAGCCGCGCATGCACCAAGACCGCATCGCGAAGCTCAAGTGGCCGGTGGCGGCCGCCCAGTAGCCTCGTCGCGACACCGCACCCGGAGCCTCTGATCCGGCGAACGTCGGCCGCTCGAGCGGGCCGACGTTCTCGCTTTCGCTACCGGAGCTTCCTCCGCACCTCCGCCGCCCGTCGCTCGCTCGCCTCGACGCGCGTGCCGTCTTTCAGCCGCAGCACGAGCACGCCGTCTTCGGCGCCGTAGCTCTCGATCGCGCTCATGTTGACGAGCGCGCCGCGGTGGACGCGCACGAACTGGCCCTCGGGCAGCCGCTCCTCTAGCTCCTGCAGCGTGTAGTCCACGAGGAACTCCTTGCCCTCCGCGCGCGCCAACACCAGCCGGTCGCGCGAGAACACGATCGGCACCTGCGACAGGTCCAGCAGCTTCACCTCGCGCCGGTGACGTACGGGAAGCCGCAGCAGGCGCGTCGGGTTCGTCTGCAGCGCGTCCGCCGCCAGCGCGGTGCGCACCGCGGCGGCGTTGCCCGAGCGTTTGGCGCCCAACTCCGCTTCGCGCTGCACGCGCTGCACGGTCTCGGCGAGCCGCTCGCGGCGGATCGGCTTCAGCACGTAGTCCAGCGCGGCCAGCTCGAACGCTTCCACTGCGTGCTGGTCGTACGCGGTCACGAACACCACGATGGGCGCGTCCTCGCCCTTCAGGTGCCGCGCCACCTCGAGCCCCGAGAGGTCGGGCATGTGGATGTCCAAGAACGCCGCGTCCGGGCGGGTCTTGGCGATCAACGCCAGCGCCTCGCCACCGCCCTTCGCGACGCCCGCCACCTCCACCTGGGAGTTCTCGGATAGCAACTTCTCCAGGAATTGCCGCGCCCTCGGCTCGTCGTCGGCGATCACCACTCGTAGGCGTTCGTCCATCTTCACTCGCTTCCTCCGGTCGGGATGGGCCACGCCATGCGCACAGCGAAACCGCCGTCGCCACGTGGCGTGGCCTGCACGCGCGCGTTCGGCCCCGCGAAGTGCCGCACGCGCAATTCGAGATTCTCCAGTCCAACGCCCAAGCTCGTGGTGCCGTTCCCGTGCGGCACCCCATCATCGGCGAACTCCAGTTCGAACCAGCCATCCACTTCCCTGGCGTCGAGCGTCAAGCGCAGCGACGCCTCCCCCGGCGTGATGCCGTGCTTCAGGCTGTTCTCCACGAGCGGCTGCAGCAGCAGCGGCGGCACGCTCGCGGACAACAGCGCCGGGTCCCCCTTGTAGCGGAAGTGCAGCGGGTTCTCGTAACGCTCGCGCGCGACGCCCAGGTAGTCCTCCACGAAAGCGATCTCGTCGCCCAGAAGCGTCGCCTGTCGTTTCCCGGCTTCCACGGTGTAGCGCAGCATGTCCGCGAGCCGACCGGTGAAGCGCTGCGCGGCCATGGGGTCGGTCTCGATGAGATAGGCCAGGGCGTTCAGCGCGTTGAACAAGAAATGCGGCTGCACCTGTGCCTGGAGTGCGCGCAACTCGGCGCGCGTGGCGGCCGCGCGTTCGGCGGTCAAGCGCAGGTTGTCGAGCCGCACGCCGGCCTGCGTGAGGAGCGCCATGATCGGGCCGCGCGCGAAGTCGGGCACGCGCGCGGGCTCAGCCAGCGACGGCGGGCGGTTGTCGGGCCAGTTCACTGCGACCTGGCGGTGGAGCCCGCGTTCGATGCCGCTCTCCACCGCGCCGCGAACCTCGCCGCGGTCCAGCGCCGAAAGCAGGCTGTCGCCGGCCGAGTCGAGTGCGGCGCGCAGCGCTTCGGGATCGCGGCCGTAGACGCGCGCGATCGCGCGCTGCACGCGCTCGCGAAGCGGCGCGAACGCGAATGCCAGGATGAGCGCGGCGATGACGTTGAACACGAGTGCCTGTTCGCCGGTGACGGTGGCGAACAGCCGTTGGCCGCCGAAGACGACCGCGAGATAGATGGTCGCGAGCACGCCCGACAGCAGCGCGTACGGCAACCCGCCGACGATCAACCGCCGCGGGTCGAACAGCGCGTCGTCCGCGATCAGGTACGAGAGCAGGATCGGCGTCGCCAGCCAGACACCCAGGATGACCGTGAAGAACACGTGGATGGGCGCGGTGGGCGCGGCGGCGGCCAGCACGGGGTCCACGCGGTCGCCGCCGAAGCCCAAGTTGCTCACGAGCATGGCGAGCGCGACCACAACGGCGAGCACGCGCTGCGTCGTGGTGGGCGACCAGCCGGGTTCGGAGCGGCTGTAGCGAAGCATCAGCGATGCCGTGCCGATGACGGCGGCCGCCCCGGGATACCACGTCGCGAGCACCTCCGGTGGCATGGAGCGCGCCCAACCGAATGCCACCCACGCGAGCGGCAGCGCGTAACTCACCGCCGCGAGCCAGAACCACGGATTGCGTACGCGTGAGCCCGCGCGCCAGCGCGGGCGGGGAAACACGGACATGAAATGCACGAAGCTCGCGGGGTAGAGCAGCACGAGGCCGTCGTAGAGGACGAGGTAGGCGCTGAACAGCGGGGCCGCCTGCACCTGCGCATGCGGGAACACGGTGCGCAGCACGCCAAGCCCGTCGAGCGTGGCGTACCAGAGGAACACCCACGCTGTGCCCAGATCGGGCCGTCGCCAGACGAGCAGGAACGCCACGAGCGGCGCGGCCACCGCCACCGCGATCGGATACGCCTGCATCCGGAAGCGCTCCCACGGCGAGAGTCGTGTCGGTGGGAGCGTGACGCGGCGCAGCACGCCCTCTCGCTCGTAGACCAGGTCGAGCGGGCCGCGCGGCCAACCTTCGGCCGAGAGTCGCGCGCGCACTTCGACGTCGGCGAGAGGCGCGCCGTTCAAGCTCACGAGGCGGTCGCCGGGAGCGAGCGTGCCGCGCGCCGGCGGACCGAGCACGCGCTGGACGACGCCGCCCTCACCGATTCGCGCGCCGAGTCGCGGATAGGGCCCGTGCGTGAGGAACCGCGGCAGCGCCACGCCGAATCCGGCGAGGAGCGCGGCCACGGCGAGCACACGCCGGAGTCGCACATCGGTGGTCACCCAACCACCTTCTCACGCCCGTTGCGGCATCGCAGCCAAGGGCACTCCCAGCGCGGGCCCGGCCGCTCCCAACGCTGCCCGGGCGGGCTCAGGCCAACTTCGCAATGACGCTCGAAGCCGACTTTGCGAGACCGTGTCGTGGCGGCCCGGCGGGTTGGCCTGTACCACGCTCCGATGCAAGCATGTCGCCCAAGGGTCTCTTTCGCCCCGGCGCCTCGGCTCGTTCCGAACGGGTCGCGCGAACGCTGGCAGGGGGCCCCAGCATCGGCCGCTGAGGACGTCGCCTCGTGATCTCGCGCTCCACGCCGGGTGATCACGCCCCGGGTAGGGAAGGCCGGACGCCGGTGCCTGGCAGCCTTGAGCGATCGCCGCACCGGCATCGCGTGCTGTTCATCGTCGCTTCCGCCATGCTGCTCGCCACGGCGTTCGCGAGTGACGTCTGGACCGGCAGTGAGGTTGCTTCCTCGCTCTTCTACATCGTGGCGATCCTGTTCGGCGCCTGGTACGTCGGCAACGGCGCCGGACGCTTGCTCTCACTCCTGAGCGTGGCCTGTTGGTGGATGGCCTACCGACTCACGGGAAGACCGTTCTCGCACCCGAGCACGCTCTACTGGAACCTGCTCGCCGAGCTGGCCTTCTACCTCATCGTGGCGGTAGCGGTGGCGCGGGCGCGTGTCGCGCTCCGGCGGCTGCGCTCCGCGGTGACCGAGCTCGAGGCCGCGCGCGATGCACTCGATCGCGAGACGCGCGCGGTCGGCGAGCTCCAGCGTGAGATGCTCCCGCAGGGGCTGCCGGAGCTGCCGGGCTACGCGTGGAACACGGCCTATCTCACGAGTACGCGCGCGGGAGGTGACTACTACGACTTCCTGCGCGCGAGCGATGGCCGTGTCGGGATCGTGGTGGCGGACGCGTCGGGGCATGGCGCGCCGGCGGCGATGCTGGTGACCATGCTGCGCGTGCTGCTGCACGCCGAGCCGGTCGACTGCGCCGCGCCCGAACAGGTGCTTTCGCGCCTGAACGCTCAGCTCGCGGACGCGCTCTCGCCGGGACGATTCGTC
>JAHFBW010000074.1 GCA_023249845.1 Candidatus Eiseniibacteriota bacterium | reverse complement strand
ATCAAAGCCATGTCGAACGCGATCGACCAGGTGCTCGACCTCATCGGCAACATGACGGTGCTCGAGCTGTCGGAGCTGAAGACGAAGTTCGAGGACAAGTTCGGTGTCACCGCGGCCGCGCCCATGATGGCCATGCCGATGGGCGGCGGCGGCGGCGCAGCCGTGGCCGAGGAGCAGACGGCGTTCACCGTCATGCTCACGGGCGCCGGCGACAAGAAGATCCAGGTCATCAAGGTGGTCCGCGAGCTGACCGGACTCGGCCTCAAGGAGGCCAAGGACCTGGTGGACGGCGCGCCCAAGGCCGTCAAGGAGGGAGTCACCAAGGAGGACGCCGCGAAGATGAAGGCGTCACTCGAGGAGCAGGGCGCCAGCGTCGAGATCAAGTGATCCGCGACCTCTCTTGAAGTCCTCGTTCCCGCGCGAACCCGGGTCCCCAGGGGGCCCGGGATCGCGTCGTCGGAACGCGTTTCGCTAGAAAGGCGGTACGTCCTTGAAGACAGCACGTCGCGTGGAACGGAAGAGCTTCTCCAAGATCGACGCGCAGTGGAATCTGCAGATTCCGAACCTGCTCGAGGTCCAGCTGAAGAGCTTCCGCGACTTCCTGCAGATGGATGTGGACCCGATGCGGCGCCGCAACGAAGGCCTGCAGGAGGTATTCACCGGGGTGTTCCCGATCGCCGACGCTCGCGAGCTGTTCTCGCTCGAGTTCGTCGCCTACGAGATCGGCGAACCCAAGTACACGATGGACGAGTGCGTCGAGCGTGACCTCACGTACTCGGCGCCGCTCAAGGCGCGCCTGCGGCTCAATACGCGCGAGGAGGTCGAGGGCGTCAAGCGCGACAAGGACGTCATCGAGCAGGAGGTCTACCTCGGCGAGCTGCCGCTCATCACCGACAGCGGCACGTTCATCATCAACGGCGCGGAGCGCGTGATCGTGTCGCAGCTCCACCGTTCGCCCGGCGTGTTCTTCGACGAGATGACGCACCCGAACGGCAAGCAGCTCTACAACGCGCGGATCATCCCGTACCGCGGCTCGTGGGTGGAGTTCTCGCTCGACGTGAACGACGTCATGCACGTGCACATCGACCGCAAGCGTAAGCTCCCGGTGAGCGTGCTGCTACGGGCACTGGGCTTCGTGTCGGATCGCGAGATCCTCGAGCTGTTCTACGAGAAGGAGACGCTCGACACCAGGGCCAAGAAGGCCGAGGGCGCGCTGGGCCGCATCTGCGCCCAGGACCTCATGGACGAAGCCACCGGCGAGATCCTGCTCGAGGCGAACGAGGAGATCACCGCCGAGAAGGTGGAGATCCTGAAGAAGTCCGGCCTCGACGCGCTCGAGGTTTTCGTCATCCCGCACCAGGACGACGCCGACCTCGTGCGCAACACGCTGCGGAAGGACCAGACGAAGACGCAGGAGGAAGCACTCCACCGCATCTACAACCTGCTCCGTCCGGGCGAGCCGCCTCGCGCGGACTCCGCCCGCGAGATCCTGAACAAGCTGTTCTTCAATCCCAAGCGCTACGACCTCGCGCGCGTCGGCCGCTACAAGCTGAACCAGAAGCTGCCGCACGACTACCTGCTGCCCGGGCGCGACGTGCGCAAGCGGCTCGGCCTCGGCGTGCCGGATCTCGCGCACACGACGCTGTGCCGCGAGGACTTCATCGTCATCATCAAGTACCTCGTTCTGCTGCGCACGGGCGGCGCGATGCTCACGGAGGCGGGGGAGGATCAGGCGGTCACGGACGACATCGACCACCTCGGCAACCGGCGTGTGCGCTCGGTCGGCGAACTGCTCGCAAACCAGTTCAATATCGGTCTCGCGCGCATGGCCCGCATCATCCGCGAGCGCATGTCGCTTCAGGACCAGGAGCAGATCACGCCCACGGATCTCGTGAACTCGCGCACCATCTCGGCCGTGATCCAGAGCTTCTTCGGGTCCAGCCAGCTGTCGCAGTTCATGGACCAGACGAACCCGCTCGCCGAGCTCACGAACAAGCGCCGGCTCTCGGCGCTCGGACCGGGCGGCCTGACCCGCGACCGGGCCGGCTTCGAGGTGCGTGACGTGCACTACACGCACTACGGTCGCGTCTGCCCGATCGAGACACCGGAAGGTCCGAACATCGGACTCATCTCGTCGCTGTCCACGTACGCCAAGGTGAACGAATTCGGGTTCCTCGAGACGCCGTACTTCCGCGTGAACGGCGGGCTCGTGGACCGTAAGAAGCCCGAGTTCCTCGCCGCCGACGTCGAGGACCGCGCGCGCATCGCGCCGGCGAACACCCCGTTCGACAAGAAGTCCGGGCAGCTCGACGAATCCACGCTCACCGTTCGTTCGCGCGGCGAGTATCCCAGCGTCGACCGCACGGACGTCGAGTACATGGACGTCTCGCCGATCCAGCTCGTGTCGCCGGCCGCTGCGCTCATCCCATTCCTCGAGCACGACGACGCGAACCGCGCGCTCATGGGTTCCAACATGCAGCGCCAGGCGGTGCCGTTGCTCGTGACCGAAGCCCCGCTCGTGGGCACCGGGCTCGAGGACAAGGTGGCCGAGGACTCCGGCGCGCTCGTGCTCGCGCGGCGTTCCGGCGTGGTGGAGTTCGTCTCGGGCGAGATGATCGCGATCCGCTACGAGCGCGACGAAGACGAACCCGAGTTCGACTACTCCGAGCAGCCCAACCTCGACATCTACCGCCTCACGAAGTTCCGCCGTTCGAACCAGGACACCTGCCTGAACCAGCGGCCCACGGTCACCGAGGGCACGAAGGTCAAGAAGGGCGCCGTCATCGCCGACGGCCCCGCCACGCGGGACGGCGAGCTGGCACTCGGCCGCAACGTGCTGGCGGCATTCCTGCCGTGGGCCGGCTACAACTACGAGGACGCCATCCTGGTGAGCGAGAAGCTCAGCAAGAATGACGTCTTCACATCGGTCCACATCGAGGAGTTCGAGCTTCAAGTCCGCGACACGAAGCGCGGCGTCGAGGAGATCACGCGCGAGATCCCGAACGTGTCCGAAGAGGCGGTGAAGAACCTCGACGAAGAAGGCGTCGTGCGTGTGGGCGCGCGCGTGCGCCAGGGCGACATCCTGGTCGGCAAGGTCACGCCGAAGGGCGAGCAGGAGCTGTCGCCCGAGGAGCGCCTGTTGAAGGCCATCTTCGGTGACAAGGCTGGCGACGTGCGTGACGCGTCGCTCAAGGCCCCGCCGGGGATGGATGGCATCGTCATCGACATCAAGGTGTTCTCGCGCCGCGAGAAGGACGAGGGCACGAAGCAGCAGGAAAAGAAGAAGATCGAGAAGCTGCGCCGCGAGTCCAAGAAGGAGCGCGAGCGCATCGCCGATGTGCGCCTTTCGAACGCCAAGCAGATCCTCGAAGAGCAGCTCGTGAACGTGCTGAAAAGCGCGTCCACGGGCGAGGCGCTGGCACGCAAGGGCCGCAAGTACTCGGCGGACTTCCTGGCGGAGATCGACCTCGACGACCTGGCGTGGGGAACACCGGTGACCGAGGACGAACGCGTGAACGACCGGTTCTGGAAGGCGATGAACAACGCCCAGAACGCGTTCACCCGCTGCGAGAAGGAGCTCGAGAAGGAGATCGAGAAGGTCACGCGTGGCGACGAACTGCCGCCGGGCGTGGTCAAGCTGGTCAAGGTGTACATCGCGAAGCGGCGCAAGCTGTCGGTCGGCGACAAGATGGCCGGCCGCCACGGCAACAAGGGTGTGGTCGCGCGCATCGTGCCGGAAGAGGACCTGCCCTACCTGCCGAACGGCGAGGTGGTGGAGATCGTTCTCAATCCGCTCGGCGTGCCGTCGCGCATGAACATCGGCCAGATCCTGGAGACGCACTTGGGCTGGGCCGCGTACGCACAGGGCTACAACTGCGCTACGCCGGTGTTCGCCGGGGCCACGGTGGAGGAGATCAAGTCCGAGCTGCGCGCCGCGGGCCTTCCGGAGGACGGCAAGGTCGAGCTGCACGACGGCCGCACCGGAGACTCCTTCGATCAGCGCGTCACGGTGGGCTACCTCTACATGCTGAAGCTGAGTCACCTTGTGGATGACAAGATCCATGCGCGTTCGACCGGTCCGTACTCGCTCGTCACCCAGCAGCCGCTGGGCGGCAAGGCGCAGTTCGGCGGCCAGCGCTTCGGAGAGATGGAAGTGTGGGCGCTCGAGGCATACGGGGCGGCCTACACGCTGCAGGAACTCCTCACGGTGAAGAGCGACGACGTCGGCGGCCGGTCGCGGATCTACGAAGCGATCGTGAAGGGCGAGAACCCGCCCGAGCCGGGGACGCCGGAGTCCTTCAACGTGCTCGTCAAGGAGCTCCAGAGCCTCTGCCTGGAAGTCCAATTCGAGGAAACGACCTGAGCGAGTTCTTGTGCGTGTTCGGCCGTCACGATTCGCCGCCCCCAGATGAGGGGCGGCGAACAGGGCCAAAGGGAGTGCTGAAATGATCCAGGACACCGATCTGCAGGCGACGCTGAACGCCGCGACCACCCGCATGGGGTTCGGCCGCTTCGAAGACCGCGACCAGCGCCGCAAGATCAATTTCAACCAGATCCGCATCCGCCTGGCCTCGCCGGACGTGATCCGGAGCTGGTCTCATGGGGAAGTCACCAAGCCGGAGACCATCAACTACCGCTCCTTCAAGCCCGAGAAGGACGGCTTGTTCTGCGAGAAGATCTTCGGCCCGGTCAAGGACTGGGAGTGCAACTGCGGCAAGTACAAGCGCATCCGCTACCGCGGCGTCGTGTGCGATCGCTGCGGCGTCGAGGTGACCCAGGCCAAGGTGCGCCGCGAGCGGCTCGGCCACATCGAGCTCGCGGTGCCGGTGTCGCACATCTGGTTCTTCAAGGGTGTGCCTTCTCGCATCGGCCACCTGTTGGACATGAGCATCAGAGATCTCGAACGCATTCTCTACTATGAAAGCTACGTGGTGATCGACGCCGGCAAGACCGGCTTCAAGAAGCGCGAGATCATCACCGAGGACCAGTACAACGAGGTCATGGACGAGCAGCCGGACGCGGCGCTCAAGGCCAAGATGGGCGCCGAGGCGATCCGTGACCTGCTCGGCGAGCTTGATCTCGAGGAGCTGTCCACGGACCTGCGCGCGCAGTCCAAGATGGAGACGAGCGTCCAGCGCAAGAAGGAGATCCTGAAGCGCCTGCGCATCGTCGAGGCGTTCCGCCACAGCGGAAACCGCCCCGAGTGGATGATCCTCGAGTGCGTGCCCGTGCTGCCGCCCGACCTGCGGCCGCTCGTGCCGCTCGAGGGCGGACGCTTCGCCACGTCGGATCTGAACGACCTCTACCGCCGCGTCATCAACCGCAACAACCGGTTGAAGAAGCTCATGGACATCAAGGCGCCCGAGGTCATCCTCCGCAACGAGAAGCGCATGCTGCAGGAAGCCGTGGACGCGCTGTTCGACAACGGCCGCCGCAGCCGCGCCGTGCGCGGCCAGGGCAACCGGCCCTTGAAGTCACTGTCCGACATGCTCAAGGGCAAGCAGGGCCGATTCCGCCAGAACCTGCTCGGCAAGCGCGTGGACTACTCGGGCCGCTCGGTGATCGTCGTCGGGCCGGAGTTGAAGCTCAACCAGTGCGGGCTGCCCAAGAACATGGCGCTCGAGCTGTTCAAGCCGTTCATCATTCGCAAGCTCGAGGACCGCGGCTTCGTGCAGACCGTGAAGAGCGCGAAGCGCCTGGTCGAGCGCGAGAAGCCCGAGGTGTGGGACATCCTGGGCGAGATCATCGAGAACCATCCGGTGCTGCTGAACCGCGCGCCGACGCTGCACCGCTTGGGCATCCAGGGCTTCGAACCGGTGCTCGTCGAGGGCAAGGCCATCCGCATCCACCCGATGGTGTGCCAGGCGTTCAACGCCGACTTCGACGGCGACCAGATGGCCGTGCACGTGCCGCTGTCGTTCGAGGCGCAGATCGAGACCAGTCTGCTCATGCTGAGCACGCAGAACATCCTGTCGCCCGCGAGCGGCCGCCCGTTGGCCACGCCGCACCAGGACATCGTGCTCGGCTGTCACTACCTCACGAAGGACGGCGTCGACCTGCTCGATCCGCGAGCGGTCGACACGAAGCTGGCGGCGACCGACCCGAAGCGGCTCAAGAAGTTCTACGGCCCCGACGAGGTGCGCGCGGCTTATGACAACCGCGAGATCTCGCTGCACGGCCGTATCGCGCTCAAGTCCACGAGCGTGCCGCAGAACAAGCCGGACCCCAGCGGTTGGCTGGTGACCACGGCGGGTCGTGTGCTGTTCAACGACGTGGTGCCGCGCGACCTCGGGTTCCAGAACCAGACGATGGACAAGAAGAAGCTCGAGAACCTGGTGCTGGCCTGCTACACCAGGCTCGGCAGCGAACTCACGTCCGACCTGCTCGACGCGCTCAAGGATCTGGGCTTCCAGTACGCCACCCAGGGTGCGTTCACGGTGGGCATCGACGACGTACGCATCCCGCCCGAGAAGGACCAGATCATCGCCACCGCGCGCGCCGACGTGGCGCGCATCAACGCCGCGTATCGCAGCGGCGCGATCACCGAGGGCGAGCGCTACAACAAGGTCATCGACACCTGGACCCACGCCACCACCGGCGTGGAGCAGGTGACGTTCGACGGCCTGTCGCGCGACCGTGACGGTTTCAACCCGATCTTCATGATGGCCGACTCGGGTTCGCGCGGTAACCGCGAGCAGATCCGCCAGCTCGCCGGCATGCGCGGCCTCATGGCGAAGCCGCAGAAGAAGATCACCGGCGGCATCGGCGAGATCATCGAGTCTCCGGTGGTGCACAACTTCAAGGAAGGGCTCACCGTGCTCGAGTACTTCATCTCGACGCACGGCGCGCGCAAGGGATTGGCCGACACGGCGCTGAAGACGGCCGACGCCGGCTACCTCACCCGCCGCCTCGTGGACGTGGCGCAGGACGTCATCATCAACGAGGAGGATTGCGGCACGATTCGCGGTCTGTCGGTGGGGGCCTTGAAGGATGGCGAAGACATCATCGAGCCGCTCGCGGACCGCGTCCTGGGCCGCGTGGCGGCCGACGACGTCGTGCACCCCATCACGAACGAGATCATCGTCGAGAACGGCGAGATGATCGACGAGGTGGTGCAGCGGCGCGTGGACGAGGCAGCGAAGGCCGGCCTGCAGAAGATGCGCATCCGCTCGGTGCTCACGTGCGACGCGCGTCGCGGTGTGTGCGCGAAGTGCTACGGCCGCAACCTGGCCACGGGCCGCCTGGTGGACTTGGGCGAGGCCACCGGCGTCATCGCTGCGCAGTCCATCGGCGAACCGGGCACCCAGCTCACCCTACGCACGTTCCACATCGGCGGCACCGCGAGTCGCATCGTGGAGTCGTCGAAGACCGAGGCCAAGGACCCCGGTGTCGTCCGATTCGTCGGCCTGGAGACGGTGCAGTACCAGGGCTCGGCGAGCGACCGCGACCTGTGGGTGTGCGTGTCGCATGGCGCTGAGATGGAGATCGTCGACGGCGACCGCGTGAAGCAGCGCTACAACGTGCCCTACGGCGCCCACCTGTTCGTGCAGGACGGCTCGAAGGTGGACGTGGACGCGCTGCTGTTCGAGTGGGACCTCTACAACAACCCGATCGTCACGCAGAAGTCTGGCGTGGTGCGGTTCGTGGACGTGAAGGAGAAGGTCACGGTTCGCGACGAGGTGGACGACACGACGGGTTTGAAGCTGCTCGTCATCATGGAAGACCGCAACAAGGAGCTGCAGCCGGCGATCGACATCCTGGACGCACAGGGCCACAAGCTCGGGCACTACCCGCTGCCGACGGGCGCCCGTCTCGACGTGCGCGATGGCCAGCGCGTGGGCGCCGGAGAGGTGCTGGTGAAGACGCGCCGCGAAGCCTCGAAGACTCGCGACATCACGGGCGGTCTGCCGCGTGTCGCGGAGCTGTTCGAGGCGCGCCGTCCAAAGGACGCGGCGATCATCGCCGAGATCGACGGCGCGGTGGAGTACGTGGGCGTCACGCGCGGTATGCGCAAGTACGTCATCAAGGGCGAGGACGGCCAGGAACAGGAAGCGCTGATCCCGCAGGGCCGCCACGTGTACGTGCAGAACGGAAGCGTCGTGCGCGCCGCCGACCGGCTCACGGAAGGCCCGATCAACCCGCATGACAAGCTCAAGATCCAGGGCATCGAGGAGGTACAGGAGTACCTCGTCAACGAGATCCAGGAGGTCTACCGACTGCAGGGCGTGCGCATCGATGACAAGCACATCGAGGTGATCGTGCGCCAGATGCTGCAGAAGGTGCGGATCGAGGATCCGGGCAACACGCCGTTCCTGGAAGGCGAGCACGTGGACCGGCTCATGGTGCTCGAGGAGAACGAGAAGATGATGACCGAGGGCCAGCAGCCGGCCACGTTCCAGCCGCTGCTGCTCGGCATCACGAAGGCCTCGCTGTCCACCGAGAGCTTCATCTCGGCGGCGTCGTTCCAGGAGACCACGCGCGTCCTCACCGAGGCGGCGATCCACGGCAAGGTGGACCAGCTCCGCGGCTTGAAGGAGAACGTCATCATCGGCCACCTGATCCCGGCCGGCACGGGCCTGCCCGTGTACCGCCGTGTACGACTGGAGGCCGAGAAGGAGGGCGCCGTACCGTCGCTCGAGGTGGAGGACGACGGAGCGCGGTTGGCCTGAACAAAGGCTTGACATGGATGATCGCCGGGCCCGCCCAGAGCGGCGCCCGGCGGAAATCCCGCTTGACACATCGACATACAGACACCTAGATTCCCCGGCCTGCGCGGTTCACGGCGTAGCTTCACCTTATCTCGATGCCGTGCCCACAACCCGCGCGCGCCGGCAGAACTCGGCTGAACCAAGAGCTTTCGGGGGTTTGACTGTGCCCACTTTGAGCCAGCTCGTCCGTCATGGGCGGCGGCCACAGAAGAACAAGACGGGTGCGCCTGCTTTGAAGGCGTGTCCCCAGAAGCGAGGCGTGTGCACACGCGTGTACACGACCACGCCCAAGAAGCCGAACTCGGCCCTCCGCAAGGTGGCCCGCGTGCGGCTCACGAACGGTATCGAAGTCACTGCCTACATCCCTGGCGAGGGCCACAATCTTCAGGAACACTCGATCGTGCTCATTCGCGGCGGCCGAGTGAAGGACCTTCCCGGCGTGCGCTACCACATTGTGCGCGGCACGCTCGACGCCAGCGGGGTCAACGGCCGAAAGCAAAGCCGGTCGAAGTACGGCACCAAGAGCAAATAGTCCGAAGGATCGCCTACGCGAGGGCCATGGAGGCCGTCGCGTGCGCGTGTCGGAGTCAGCGCCCTGAGGGGCGAAGTCGGAGCAGAGAGGAATTGCGATGCCTCGCAAAGGTTACATCCCGCGCCGCGAGTCGGCTGCGGATCCCAAGTACGACAGCGTGCTCGTGACGCGTTTCATCAACGCGATCATGACGGGCGGCAAGCGCTCGATCGCCGAGGGCCACTTCTACAAGGCCATGACGATGATCGAGGAGAAGACGGGTCAGGAGGCGATGGCCGTCCTGAAGCAGGCCATGAACAACGTGAAGCCGGTGCTCGAGGTGAAGTCGCGCCGCGTCGGTGGCGCGAATTACCAGGTGCCTGTGGAGGTCCGTCCGGACCGCCGCAACGCACTCGCGACGCGCTGGATCATCACGTTCGCACGCGGCCGCGCGGATCACACGTTCTCGGAGAAGTTCGCGAACGAACTCATGGCGGCGTCGCGCAACGAGGGCGGCGCGGTCAAGAAGCGCGAGGACACGCACAAGATGGCGGAGGCCAACAAGGCCTTCGCGCACTACCGCTGGTAACTCGGTCGCGACGAAGGCCGGCGCTTGCGCCGGCCTGGGTCTCCCGGGGCGACGCCCCGGACGGACTTCCCCGCTCGCGATCGAATGAACGTCTCATCACCGCACTTTCTTCACCGAAAGGCAGGTGGTGTACCCGAAGTCACGATTCTTCTGAAGGAAGTGAGCCCATGGCTCGGCAGACTCCGCTCGAAAAATATCGAAACATCGGCATCATGGCCCATATCGACGCCGGCAAGACCACCTTGACCGAGCGCGTCCTGTTTTATACGGGCCGAATCCACCGCGTGGGCGAGGTGCACGACGGCGCCGCCACGATGGACTGGATGGAACAGGAGCGCGAACGCGGCATCACGATCACGTCCGCCGCCACCACCGCCTCCTGGCGCGATCACCGCATCAACATCATCGACACCCCCGGCCACGTGGACTTCACCGTCGAGGTCGAGCGCTCCCTGCGCGTCTTGGACGGCGCGGTCGCCGTGTTCTGCGCCGTGGGCGGTGTCGAGCCGCAGTCCGAGACCGTGTGGCGGCAGGCCGACAAGTACAACGTCCCGCGCATCGCGTTCGTGAACAAGATGGACCGCGTCGGCGCCGACTTCGAGAACGTCGTCCAGATGATGAAGGACCGCCTCGGCGCCAAGCCCGTGCCGCTCAACGTGCCCATGTTCGCCGGCGACACGTTCCAGGGCGCCATCGACCTGGTCGAGATGAAGGCCGTCACTTACGAGGAAGGCTCGCAGGGCACCAAGCTCATCGAGGGCGAGATCCCGCGTGACCTGCTCGACATGGCGAACGCTGCTCGCTTCCACCTGCTCGAGTCCGTGGCCGAGTTCGACGAGCAGCTGCTCGACGACTATCTGCACGAGAAGCCCTACACCGCCGAAGACCTGCGCCGCGCGATCCGCAAGGGCACGCTGTCCGGCACGATCACCCCGGTGTTGTGCGGCTCCGCGTTCAAGAACAAGGGCGTCCAGCAGCTCCTCGACGCCGTCGTCGACTTCCTGCCGTCGCCCATCGACAAGCCGGCGATCAAGGGCCATGACGCCAGCTCGTTCGAGCACATCGAGCGCCACCCGAAGGACACCGATCCGTTCTCGGCGCTCGCGTTCAAGATCATGACCGACCCGTACGTCGGCAAGCTCACGTTCTTCCGCGTCTATTCCGGCGTGTGCAAGACCGGCGACAGCGTCCTGAACGCCACGACCGGCAACAAGGAGCGCATCGGCCGCCTGGTGCAGATGCACGCGAACAAGCGCGAGGAGATCACCGAGGTGCTGGCTGGCGACATCGCCGCCGGCATCGGCTTCAAGAAGGTGACGACGGGGCACACGCTCTCGGCCAGCGATCACGCCATCGTGCTCGAGGCCATGACGTTCCCCGAGCCCGTCGTGGACGTCGCCATCGAGCCCAAGTCCAAGGTGGACGAGGAGAAGATGTCGGTGGCCCTCCAGCGGCTGGCCGAGGAGGACCCGACGTTCCGCGTGCGCACCGACGAGGAGACCGCGCAGACGGTCATCTCGGGCATGGGCGAGCTGCACTTGGAGATCATCGTGGATCGCATGAAGCGCGAGTTCACGGTGGAGGCGAACGTGGGCAAGCCCCAGGTCGCCTATCGCGAGACCATCACGCAGCCCGCCGACCAGCGGCACCGCTTCGTGCGCCAGACAGGTGGCAAGGGCATGTTCGGCGACGTGACGATCCGCGTCGAGCCGCAGGCGCCGGGCACCGGCTTCACGTTCGAGAACGATATCGTCGGCGGAGCGATCCCGAAGGAGTTCATCCCGGCGGTCGAGAAGGGCATTGAGGAGGCGCTCAAGAACGGCATCGTGGCGGGCTACCCCATGGTGGACGTGCTCGTGCGACTCGTCGACGGCTCCTATCACGAGGTTGACTCGTCCGAAATGGCGTTCAAGATCGCCGGCTCCATGGCGTTCAAGGAAGCCTGCGCCAAGGCCAAGCCGCGCCTGCTCGAGCCCATCATGGACGTAGAGGTGGTGGTGCCCGAGGAGTACATGGGCGACATCATCGGCGACCTGTCGTCCCGCCGCGGCCGCATCGGCGGCATGTTCCAGCGCGGCAGCGCCCGCGTGATCGCAGCGTCCGTGCCGCTCGCCGAGATGTTCGGCTACGCGACGCGCATGCGTTCGATCTCGCAGGGCCGCGCCGTGTATTCCATGCAGTTCTCCCGTTACGAAACGCTGCCGCAGGCGGTCGCGGACGAGATCATCGCCAAGGCGAAGAGCTGAAGAACGACAGAGCAGGCGCGGACCGAAAGTTTTCCGCCCGACGGGCGGGCCGCGGGACCGGCGCCGAGAGCACTGAACATCTCAAGGCACTGATGGAGGTGATGTGATGGCGAAGGTGAAATTCGAGCGCACGAAGCCGCACGTGAACGTGGGGACGATCGGGCACGTGGACCACGGGAAGACGACGCTGACGGCGGCCATCACGATGGTGCTGGCGCAGAAGAACCCGAAGATCGC
>JAHFBW010000354.1 GCA_023249845.1 Candidatus Eiseniibacteriota bacterium | reverse complement strand
TCGCCACGGGATGGACAGCGCTCGTTGGGGCAGTGCGGGGGGCGCTCGAACAGCGGCGCTGCGGACATGCACCGGATCCCTGCACCGCCCGCGCCACCCGCAATCTCCCGCGCACAACCCAAGCCGTGGGTTGTGCACGGGAGATTGCAGATGGAGCCGGCGACACGGGCCCTGGCCCGTCCTCGCGCGGCCGGCGCTCACACCGCGTAGCGCGCCCGGTGCGCCCGGAGCTGGCGGATCCTCCGCGTCGGCGTGAGCCCCCAGTAGGCGTCGCGCCAGCACGCCGGCAGCGTCACTGTCCACGGAAACAGCCGCTGGGCGAGGATCCGCTCGACGCTCCAGCGCTGCGCGCACACGGCGGCCCGCATGGCGGGCGTCTCGCGACCGCGGCGCTCCGAGAACCACTTGACGTAGCTGCGCCACACCACGAAGACCCACAACCGGCTGAGCGCGCTCTGGCGACGCTTGGAGAACGCGATCGTCTCGCGCTTGTGGTTGGCCCCCGAGTGGCGCACGAGCAGGTCCAGCAGGTTGACGGCGAACAACGGATTGCGGCTGGTGCGGGCGCTGCGCGAGGAGAGGGTGCGATGCGTCACCTGCAAGTGGGCCAATCGCCTGAGCGCACGCGGGTAGTCGGTGTGTTCGTCGGTGTGAAGCTCGAGCGCCTGGGGCGTGGGCGCGACGACCGCGAGCAGGCGCGCGACCTCGCGCTCGACCGAGCGAGGGTCGGGGCGACCGAACTCGCGTTCGAGTTCCGCGCGACGGCGCTTCTGCCGCGTCGTCATGCGGCCGCTGCGGCGCAGTTCCGAATGGGTGAAGCCGTAGCAGTAGTGCGACCGCTGGCCGACCACGACGTGGTACAGGGTCGGGTGGTACTGGCTGAACTCGAAGCTCTGCAGGCCATCCAGACACAACGGCTCCCGGATCTCGCCCTTGGGGCGCAAGGTCTCGTGGAACAGCTGGGCATGGCGTCCGAGCCGGGCCGCGTGCAGCGCCACGGTCTGCGGCGAGGCGGCGTGCTTGCGCGCGATCTGGCGGAATCCGGAGCAGCCGACCAGGTCATGGAACAGGGGCGCGAGCAGCTCGGGGCGCTTGAGCCAGTAGCTGGTGCGGAACGTCTGCTCGGAGAAGTGGCGTCCGCAGTGGTCACAGCGAAAACGCTGGATGCGGTGTGGAGCGGCGAGACGGCGAAAGCAGCCAGCGCGCACCCAGCGCCAGCAAGCGGTTGGCTCGCCACGGGATGGACAGCGCTCGTTGGGGCAGTGCGGGGGGCGCTCGAACAGCGGCGCTGCGGACATGCACCGGATCCCTGCACCGCCCGCGCCACCCGCAATCTCCCGCGCACAACCCACGATTCCGCTAGGATGGCGCACGCTGCCAATCACTCGATCCACGACTTCCCACCACCGACGCCGACCCGTTCCGGACTCCGGAGGACTCCCGTGAGCCCCCAGATCAGCGCCGATGCCGCAGTCGACCGCCTCGCCGCCAATACGATCCGCTTCCTCGCGGTGGACGCCGTGGAGAAAGCGAAATCGGGCCATCCCGGGCTGCCGATGGGCATGGCCGACGCGGGCTACGTGCTGTGGACGCGATTCCTGAGGCACGACCCCACCGATCCCGCGTGGGCAGGCCGCGACCGCTTCGTGCTATCGGCGGGCCATGGCTCGATGCTGCTCTACTCCCTCCTGCATCTTTCGGGCTACGACCTGCCGATGGAGGAACTCCAGAACTTCCGGCAGCTCGGCAGCCGCACGCCGGGGCATCCCGAATACGGGCTCACGCCGGGCGTGGAGACCACGACCGGGCCGCTCGGCCAGGGGCTCGCGAATGCCGTGGGCATGGCACTGGGCTCGCGGATGGGCGACGCGCGGTTCGCCTCGGGCGGGTTCTCGCCGACCGCCTACCGCGTGTTCGGGATCGCCGGCGACGGCTGCCTCATGGAGGGCATCTCGCACGAGGCGGCGTCGTTCGCGGGCCATCTCGAGCTGGGCAACCTGGTCGTGCTCTACGACGACAATCACATCACCATCGACGGCTCGACCAGCCTCACGTTCAGCGACGATACGGTGAAGCGTTTCGAGGCGTACGGCTGGCAGGTGCTGCACGCGGATCCGTACGACCACGAGGCGCTGGCGGCGGCACTGCTGCGCGCCACGGAGGACACGGCGCACCCGAGCCTGGTCGTGTGCCGGAGCCACATTGGCTATGGCTCGCCCAAGAAGCAGGACACGGCGCACGCGCACGGCGAGCCGCTGGGCGCCGAGGAAGTGCTCGCCACGAAGCGAGCGCTGGGCTGGCCCGAGTCGCCGGCGTTCCACGTCCCGGCGGAGGTGCGCGCGAGATTCGCGGCGCGAGCCGCGGAGTTGAAGCTTGACCGCGAATCGTGGGAGGCGAAGCTCGCCCGTTGGCGCGCGGCGGATCCCTCTCGCGCGGCGGCATGGGACGAGTTCCGCGAGCGACGCGTGCCCGCGGACCTGATGGAGCAGCTCTGCGCTGGCGCGCCCGGCGGCGATGCCGCGACGCGCGCGCACGGCGGCGCGGTGCTCCAGAAGGCGGCGGCCCTCCTGCCGGGCTTGATCGGCGGAAGCGCCGACCTGGAGAGCAGCAACAAGACGCGCATCACGGGTTCGCCGAGTGTGTCCCCCACCGATCTCTCGGGCCGCAACATCCACTTCGGTGTGCGCGAGCACGCCATGACCGCGATCGGCAGCGGACTCTCGCTCGCGGGCGGCTGGCGGCCGTTCACGGCGTCGTTCCTGACGTTCACCGACTACGCGCGGCCGGCGATCCGGCTCGCGGCGCTCATGAAGCTCCCGGTCGTATTCGTCTACACGCACGACAGCATCTTCCTGGGCGAGGACGGTCCCACGCACCAGGCGGTCGAGCAGCTGGCGGCGCTGCGGTTGATCCCGAACCTGCTCGTGCTGCGGCCCGCGGACGGCGTGGAGACGGCGGCCGCGTGGGGGCTGGCGCTCGAGCGCCGCGACGGGCCCACGCTGCTGGCACTCACGCGTCAGAGCTGCCCCGCGCTCGCGCGCCCGGCCGGGTTCGACGCCGCCGAGCTCCGCCGCGGTGCGACGCTCCTGCGCGACGATCCGTCGGCCGACGCGGTGACGCTCGTCGCGACGGGCTCCGAGGTCGGCGTGGCACTCGACGCCGCGTCGCGACTCGCGAAGTCGGGCCAGCCCGCGCGCGTGGTG